>JALVKK010000215.1 GCA_027033875.1 Flavobacteriales bacterium | reverse complement strand
TAGTAATGAAAATAACAAACAAACTTCTTGCATTTATATCTCTGAATGTAATTTTTCTGTTTAATTTTTACGCACAAGTAGGTATAGGAACTACAACCCCCGATGCTTCAGCTGCTTTGGATATTACAAGCACAGCTAAAGGTCTATTAATTCCACGAATAAACTTATCTAGTGTTACAAATACCTCATTAGACGGAACGAATACAGCCGCTACCGGTTTATTAATTTGGAACACTAACGCTTCCGTTACAGGTGGTAGTGGAATCGGATTATACTATTTTGACGGCTCACAATGGCAAAAAATGAAAACGCCAGCCAATACCTTGGACGGCGCTTACGACCAAGGTGGTGCAGGTGTCGGACGCACTATTACAGCTGACGCCGGAGCGGTTGAAATAGCCGGTACAGATGGTTTTATTGTTACAGGGACTTTCGGGTCTGGACAAGATGTTGCTCACAATACCAATCCGCAAATGTTTTTCAATCCTAAAAAAGCAGCCTTTAGAGCAGGTCTGGTTGATGGGACACAGTGGGACAGTAGCAACATCGGTGATTATTCTTTTGCAACCGGCTATAATACAACAGCCTCAGGCACTTATGCTTTTGCCGCTAATTCCGCCACCGAAGCTACCGGCGACAATTCTGCTGCTTTTGGCAACCAAACCAAAGCTACAGGAAACGCCGCCTTTGCAACCGGAAGTGAAACCGAAGCACAAGGTGCCAATACCTTTACCTATGGTAAAAGCTCAATTGCAGGCGGTGATAACAGTTTTGCCGGCGGAAGTTCTGCCGAAGCTCCTTCCGTAGGCGAAGTAGCCATAGGTAACTACCCGACTACTTATACAAGACATGCAGCCGATGCTTCAACTTTTGACAGCCGTGATAGAGCTTTTGTAGTTGGTATAGGTAGATCTGATACCAATAGAAACAATGCCCTTGAAGTTTGGAAAGACGGTAGAGTAGTTATCAATGAAGCTTATACTTTACCAACAATTGACGGTAGCCTAAATCAAATACTGACAACCGATGGTAGCGGACATCTATCCTGGACCAATGGCGGTAATGACAATATTGTATCTAAGACTTTATTTGCCGGTAATAATAATTATAGTTATACTTTCAATGCTTCAGACAGTCAACCGCGAACACTTAATAAATTTGACACCGCAGTTTTACCTGACCTTTACAACGCAAATGGTGATTTACGTATCAAACTAATTATTCGCATCAAGAGTATTTCAGATACTTCAAAATTTAAGTTTCGTATAAAGGCAACAGATATATCAGGCAACAGTACTAATCCTATTGGATTTAATACCAATCAAAATTATACCACTACCGGAACCGGTGGTGTATGGGAAAGTAATTGGCGTAACTGGGATGCCGGTACGGACCCTTACAAAATCGTTTTACAGATGAAAGTGGAAACCGGGGGTAGCATTGAAATATCCAACGCATATATTTTGCTAAAATCTCAATAAAATTATTGAGATAATGAAGCAATTCCATCAGATCTTAAATTTATGAATTGTTTACATTTTACAAATTACAAAATTTTAAACAAATGAAACTTAAATATTTTCTCATATATATAGGCTTGATTTTGACCAATTTGCCCACTGCCGGACAATCCGGTCAAACAGGTATCAACACAACCACACCGGACAATTCGGCTATACTGGATATTGTAAGCAATAACAAAGGTCTTTTAATCCCGAGAGTATCACTTTCAAACATTACCGATACCAGCCTAGATGGCGGTACAACACCCGCAGCAACCGGACTAATGATATGGAACACCAATGCTAATGTTGTTGATGGTGCCGGTAAGGGTTACTATTTCTTTGACGGTACTGCTTGGTTACCTGCAGCTCCAAACACCTTAGACAGAGCTTATGATCAAGGCGGTAACGGTGCCGGCAAAACCATCACTGCCGACAACGGATCTGTTGAGATAAACGGTACTGACGGTTTTTTGGTAACCGGTAGTTTTGGTAACGGTACGGAAATCACTTCTGCGTCTAATACCGCTCAAATGTTTTTTAATCCCGTAAAAGCGGCATTCAGAGCTGGTTATGTTACCGGAAATCAATGGGATGCCGGAGAATATCGCAATTATAGTTTCGCTACGGGTTATGATCAAATTGTGAAATTTAGACAAAGTTTTGCAGCTAACAGCAACAATTCATTAGATACCAGATCACGATATAGTGCCGGATTCGGAACACAAAACCGTGCTATGGAACCGGCAAATTTTGTAATCGGAGCTAACAATACCTCTTCAGAAAACAATGCTATTGCTATAGGAAATACTACACGGGCAAGAGCAAAAAATTCCTTAGCCGGTGGGGTAGGTAATTACGCGATAAGTATAGCGGAAGTTGTTTTAGGAACATATGCTAAAAGATACAACCGATATGATGATAGCGACACTGATTCTGACAGCCAGATAAAATTTTACACCGATGACCGTATTTTTGCCGTTGGCAACGGCGCTTCTGACACGCAACGTTCCGACGCCTTAGAAATTTGGAAAGATGGTAGTATAAAAATCAATGATAGTTATGCTTTACCCAAAAGTGATGGAAGTAACGGACAAGTCATGAAAATTACAGCAAACGGTGTAAAATGGCGCAATGCCGGTACTTCCAAAGATACCAGAACCACGTTTACCATGTATGCTGACGGTATATATCCTATCAACTCAACCACTGATGCGTCTTATGAAGGCTTTCACTTGGCAATATTTCCAGAAATGTTTGACAAAAACAACGATGGTATTGTCAAAATCAAAGCAGTCATTGAGTATTCTTCCTTATCAGGCACTCACAATTTAAGAATTAAAGCTGAAGACGACACTACAAATACCGCTATTATTCCTATAAATTCTTTGACTGATACACCATTCGGCACTACAGGCAGTGGTATTTTGGCAAATAATTTCAAAAATTGGACTTATAGTACCGCGACACCTCCGAGTGCAACACCTTTCCATGTGTATCTATATGGCAAAATGGCAAACTCAGGAGATGAAATCAAAATAAAGAATTGTTATATTTTTATCAAGGATAATTAAACTGAGTTGAAAGTTACATGTTGAAAGTTGAAAGTTCAGTTTCAAAGAATGTTTTGATTTATGAAGATTATTTACTGCTTCATACTATAAACCTGCTTGAAATTTGAGGAGTGAATAATAGGGAATTGATAAAATGAGTACCGAATATCCTAAGTAGAAATCCGGTGTCATTCCGAAGGAGAAACGACTGAGAAATCTTTTTTTTGAACCACATAAGGCACA
>JALVKK010000214.1 GCA_027033875.1 Flavobacteriales bacterium | reverse complement strand
TGTTGTGCCAATTGCACTTGCACCGATTGACTGCCTATAATCACCGGTTGTAAAGTCTCTGTTATAGCGGGTTGTTCAAACCAATTGATTTTGACCAACGGCAATACAAATGACAAGATGCCGGTTGCCAACAGATACCAACGGTTCCAGTCAAAAAAACTTTCGCGTCGTAAAAAGCGGTCGTAAAACAAGAGAAAAACCGCTTGTATCAATACAACTTGTAAGACATAAAATAACATTACTTTTCTTTTTTGATTTCTTTTAAAATTTCTTCTAATTCTTGGACATCAATGTCTTCATTTTTGGCAAAAAACGAGACCAGATTTTTAAACGATCCGTCAAAATAATTGTTAATCATTTTGCGCATGCTAAACTTAGTGTAATCTTCCTTTTTTACAATGGGAAAATACACAAATCCCCTGCCTACCTGCTCGTGAGCAACAAAACCTTTGCTTTCCAAAATCCGGATGATAGTGGAAACCGTAGTTATTGCCGGCTTAGGTTCAGGCAAACGGGCTAATACTTCTTTGACACTCGCTTTATCGCGTTGCCATAGGATTTGAATGATTTGTTCTTCGGCTTTGGTTAGATTCTTCATAAGTTGAAAGTTGAAAGTTGAAAGTTTATAAAGTTCATAATGTTTAATGTTAAAAAAACTTTACAAACATTATAACATTACAAACTTTCAACTAATATGATAACGCAAAGATAAACTAAATATTTCGTTTAAACTAATTTTTTAGTTGTTTTTTTGTAAAAAAAATTAAAAGATAGTTTTTACCAGTTTCAATGAATAGAAATTGCCATACAAGCAGGCGCTTTGTACGACAAATTTTAAGGCTTCATTACCGATTTGCAACAAGTCGGCCAAAAATTATCCGGCGCACAACAAAGCTTTAACTCGGCCATGAACAAACTCCACACCGGCAAAGGCAACTTGATCAGCCGTGTAGAAAAGCTTAAAAAACTCGGAGCCAAAGCCAAAAAACAACTACCGGAACGAAATGATGATTTGACGTAACCAACCCAACATTCAACTTTATAAACTTTACAAACTTTTAACTCGAGATAAAAAACTTTTTATCTCTATCTAGCCATTTCAATAGCATTCTCAAACAATTCGGACAAACTTAAGCCTGCGGCAACGGCTTGTTGCGGAAAAATAGATGCCGCTGTCAGTCCCGGCACCATATTGATTTCCAAGAAATGCGGTTCGCCGTTGACTATAATATACTCAGCACGCGACACACCGTTCAAGTCCAAGATTTCATAAACCCTTGCCGCTGTTTGACGCGCTCGTTGTGCAATGTCTTCCGGTATGTCTGCAGGCGTTATTTCTTGTGATTTACCCAAATATTTGGCTTCATAATCAAAAAAATCATTTTCTGAAATAATCTCCGTAATCGGTAAAACCTTTGTCTTGCCTTTGTACTTAATTACACCGATAGACAGTTCACGCCCTTCGAGATAAGATTCGATAATAATTTCTTTATCCTCTTTAAAAGCCAAATCAATAGCTGCCTGCAAATCTTCTTTTTTATAGACTTTACTGATACCGTAACTCGAGCCGGCACGATTGGGTTTAACAAAACACGGCAAGCCTGTTTTATTGACAATCGCATCAAAATCAATTATATCTTGCTTGTGAATAAAAACAGATTCTGCCGTAGGAATACCGTAACTTCTTACGACCGAAAGCGTGTTTTTTTTGTTAAAAGCCAAAGCCATTTTATCAAAACTTGCCGAGGTATGTGGTATGCCCAACATTTCAAAATAAGCCAAAATAGCCCCGTCTTCACCCGGGTGACCGTGAATGGCATTAAAAATAACGTCAAACCGAATCTTTTGACCGTTTTTTTCAAAAGAAAAATCATTTTTATTTATCGGACATCCCCTTTTGTCAACGATAACTTCCCATTTGTCTTGTCTGATATGTACGGCATACACTTCATATTTATCTTTGGGTAAGTGATCGATAACGGTTTGTCCGCTTTTTAATGAAATTTCGTATTCGGAAGAATAACCTCCCATGATAACGGCTACTTTTTTCATAATATTTTTTTGTTCAAATTTTTTTATTTATAGACTACCCCGCTACCGCACGATTGCATCGTGTGGTTGATTATATCTACCTACTAGATTTTTTTATTTTTAAAATTTTTTTGCGTTCCAAAAATCCTACTAATATAATGTATAATACCAGCATCCCGATTTTTGCCGGATAATTGTCATAAAAATATTGATAAACAACAAAACCGGTTAAGGCAGACGAAATAACATAAAAAATAATTTTAAAACTTTCGTACGGCACTTGATAATACTTACGTCCGAGTATGTATGACAAAATACTCATACTACCGTAAGCCGCCAGTGTTGCCCATGCCGATGCCATATATCCGATTTTAGGAATCATTACAATATTAAACACAATGGTAATCAACGCTCCCATGATTGACAGATACATGGCATAACGCGTACGGTCGGTAAGTTTATACCAAACAGACAAATTGTTGTAAACACCAAACAACAGATAAGCCGTCAAAATAACCGGCACAATATTTAAAGCTTTGAGATAGACTTCTTGCCCTATTAACAAATGAACAATCACATCTAAAAATGTCATGACAGCTACTAGAAAAACTGCCCCGAGAATAGTAAACCAAAGCAGTATTTGAGCGTATTGTTCTTTAGCATTAGCCGCTTTATGTTGACTAAAAAAAAACGGTTCTGCTCCCAAACGAAAGGCCGTTACATACAATGACATCAATACGCCTATTTTGTAAACCGCTGCATATACACCCATAGTTTCTTTATCAAGCATACGTCCTATCAACAGTTTGTCGAGATTTTCGTTGGTGGCATAAGCCAATCCGGCAATCATAATTGGAATACCATAGGCAATCATTTTTTTGAGCAAAACCTTGTCAATTCCCAATCTGAACTTCCGTAAAACCGGTAAAAACAAAATAAAAGTTAAGAAACTGGCAATTAAGTTGGCTATAAAAATATAGATGACTTTCGGATGCGCGTTATACACATGGGAATATGTTGCATTGAGATGTCCCGAAGCTGTCAATTTTGGAAGCCACCACAAAAACAAAACATTCAAAACGGCATAAACCGTTATATTAAACAAACGGTAAAAAGCAAATCTGACAGGACGGTGTGTAACCCGTAAATAAGCATACGGTATAACCACTAAAGTATCCAAAATGAGAATGCTGACTAAAATTTGAAAATAAGTTTTGTCTATTACCAACAAACCTGAAAGATAGTCGGCAAAACCTAAGAAAACGGTTAAAA
>JALVKK010000213.1 GCA_027033875.1 Flavobacteriales bacterium | reverse complement strand
TTCCTCATTTCCTCAGTTTTATACAATTCCTTCAATTTAAGATAGCGTTTTCGCATACTTTTAGCACTGATAATTGCTATAATCCAACCTGTTTTACCATCTAAAAAACCTAATGAAATGATATAGTGATAAAAAAACCTATAAGCCGGTTTGATATAACCTAGAAAAAAATTTGGTTTAATGTTTTTGTTATAAAGTTCTTTTGCTTTTAGTTCAGCATAATGGTTAATTTTCTTTATATAATCATCATAACTTTTGTAAGTATGGTGTAGTAGAGGCATCGAAAGATATCCGATTTTTCCATTGCAATTAACTTCTTCGTGAACCAATTTGCCATTATAACTACAAGAATTTCGATTAAACAGTCGTAAAACTTTGTCATTTTTCCAACCACTGAAATTGACTTTTTTATCAGGAAAATAGTTGTGCCGGGGTATCCAAAAGCCTTTTACTTGATCTATATTGTAAAGTTTATCTATAATTTCCAATTTTAAATCTTCACTGATTTGTTCATCAGCATCTAAAATAAAAATCCAATCGTATTTAGCTTGAGAAACAGCATAATTTTTTTGTGATGAAAAATCATCGAATCTGCGTTGTAAAACACGCGCTCCCATTTTTATAGATATTTCAACAGTTTTGTCACTACTATAAGAGTCTATAACGATTATTTCATCTGCCCAATCAACTTGATTAATAGCTCTAAGTATATTTTTTTCTTCATTTAATGTCGGAATAATTGCAGTAACTTTTTCTCGTTGCTTACGGTTAGAATTTACTTTTATGGGAAGTCCCAATGTTCTTTGATAGACTTTAACATATTCTCGTGTGGCTTTTTCCCAAGTAAATTGTTTACTCCAATTGATAATTTCTTTTTTTCTGTTGTTTTGATAATAATCTTTCAAGCCTTCTTCCAAAACCTTTTGCATCTGCTGTGGTTCAAAATTCTCAAAGTAATAGGCTTTATCGCCACCAACTTCGGGCAAACTGGTGTAAGTGGAAAGAAAAACAGGTTTTCCAAGTCGCATAGCTTCAATAGGAGGTAGTCCGAATCCTTCTGAAATAGACGGAAATAAAAAAGCTTCGGCATGTTTCATATACCAATATTTCTCTTCATCACTGACAGAACCGGTCAGATAAACACGATCTTTAACACCGAATTTTTCAGCTTCTTTCCATATTTTGTCTATATATGACTTATCGGGATGAATACCACCGATAATCAATTCAAAGTCATTGTTAACTAACAAACGCGGAAGAATATGAAAATGTTTTTTATATAAAACTGTTCCTACCGTAAACAAAAATTTTTTTTCGGGACGGTATTTTGGTTTATCGAAAAAAGGATATTTATTGACTTCAACACCATTATATATCACATAAATTTCTTTTCCCCGTGTATCTAAATGTTTTATGATATCATTTTTAACAAAATTTGAAATTACGGTAATTGCATCAGCCCGATCAATTTTTTCTTGAACTGCTTGTAATAATTTTTTCTTTTTATAATCCGGTTTATCAGTATATAAAAAATTCAAATCATGAATCGTATAGACAAATTTTATATTATTTTTCGGGACGTACTTGGTGTCTTGCCAAGTTGCATGCCAAAGTTCGTATTTGTTGGGTTTGGTTAAATAAAATTTATCCAACTGCGAACGATTTATTTTATTAAGAAATCCGGGAAATTTGACTTTCGGATAGGTAAAAAAATAAAAATAAAATTTATCGCTATGATATTTTTGAAGATTTACGGCTAAATTTTTACAGTAATAATATAAACCCGTAAAGGGATGCTTCATCCGCTCTACATCAACAATAATATGGGGCTTTTTGTCCAATTTCTTAAATTTTAGGGTCAAAGATACGATTTTTGAAGCGTTTGTATGTATATTTTATGCCATTTTTTTGCAATTACATCATCGTTAAATTTTTGTACAAAAGCATAAGAATTTGCTATACGTTCTCTACTATCATGCTCATATACTTCTTCAATTTTATTTTGTATTTCATTCGGATCAGTAACATCATCGAGATAATATGAATAGGGGCCTGCAGCTTCGGGGAAAACTCCGTATTTATTGGTAATGACCGGTGTTTTACTAAACATGGCTTCGATAATGGGTATGCCAAAACCTTCATAAATACTCGGATAAATAAAAATATCCGCGAGTTGATAAAGAATAGCCAATTCTTCCAAATTCAGCCCTTCTAGAAAATGTACTTGTGCCGATAGATTATGTTGTTTGATATATGCCTCAATTTCATTGTAATAAGCCGTTTTTCGCCCAACTAAAACAAGTTGATAATCAGTGCCTTTAATGGCTTTGACGATGCTAAAAGCATTTTTGCGAGCTTCTATGGTTCCGACGTTTAAAATAAAACTGTCGGGTAAGCCGAATTTATCTTTTACGGCATTTTTAAGCTCATCGCTATATGATTGTTTGAATGCATTGTGGCAACCTTGGTAAATAACACTGATTTTTTTAGGAGAAACATTAAAAAACTTTACCAAATCGTTTTTAGTTTGTTCACTAATTGCCACAATTTTATCGGCATTACGGGCTGCCTGTTTGAATTTGGCGGTATATATTTTTCTATCGATGGGTTTATAGAGTTCCGGAAAATGGATGAAAATTAAGTCATGAATAGTTACGACAGATTTGACACCGGTTTTGTTGATACCGAAAGGTAATTCGCCACTCAATCCGTGAAAAATATCGAGTTGGTCATTTATGATGTCTTTGGTAATCCATTTACTACGCCATAAAAAGTGCAATTTTTGGCTTAACCAATTTTCCGGTTGTTTGACTACCATCTGCGACGTTAAAGCAAGGCGATTGATTTTAGCCGGTTTAGGATTGTACAAATAATATTCATTATCAGGATAATAGGTTGCCAAAATGCGGACTAAATCCCGACTGTAGTTTCCCAATCCGGTATTGTTATGAAACATGCGTTTGGCGTCGTATCCTATTTTCATAATTTTGAGGCGATTGTATTAAATGTTTCTTCAACCGATTTTTTTTGAATGCTTACTTTGTTTCTGATTTCATTCGATAACCGGTCATAATTTGCTTTGATATAATCCATTTTGTCCGTTATAAGTTTGACAATAGAAGCGTTTTGCCACAATTCCGGTTTGTTACTTTCTATAATCAAATCAGTTCGGTCTAAATTTAATCCGATAACACCTTGATATTTAGCGCTATAAGACAGGGCTATCGCCGGCGTCCCCATTTGCAAAGTAGAAATGGCGGCGTGCATACGTCCCGTAAGGGTCATATAACCGTTTCCTAATATAAAACGGGCGCGGGTAGCCATTATTTTATCGGTAATGACGGTTATTTGATTTAAAATTTCAGGCGTGAAAAAAGAATCTGTTTTCAAAAAGTCTATAAAATCATTGATTTGCGCAGCCTCGTCGCCGTGTGGCGGGAAGGTGTGTGCTAACAAAACAATTTTTTTATCTATAAAATTTTTGTCGTTTAAGATGTTTGTAATCAACGATTTATAAGCGTTAAAATAATCTGTTTTATCCGATGTGTAATATTTACCTTGTAAACCGGAAATGACCAAAGTAATGTATTTTTTTGGTTCCAGACGGTAGTGATTTAAAATTTCCGTTTCAAGTTTTTTTTGAGATTGTAAAGGCAAATCCATAAAAGCCAAATCTGCACTTTGATAGACGTTATTATCCAGTCCGAATTCTTTTTTTAAATAATCTTTACTCCAAACATCTCTGACAAAAATAGGAATGTGTTTATAAAAGTGTTTCATTACTAACCGGTTGCGCCATGCATCGAAAGGTCCGATACTTTGTCCTAATAAAAAGAGTTTAGCTGCTTTTGACCAGCGCCAATATTGCAGTAAATCGCGGTAAATCTTTTTGGTATAATATTCGGACAAATCGTCACCGCCCAATACAAATATTTCGTCATATCCGGCTACTTCACTTGAATCGATGAGGTATTTTCTTTTTTGGTACGAACGCACCCATTTGTATTTTGAAGTTACAAAGTTTTTTACTGTGTGGTTTGAAAGTTGTATCGGTTTTGCCAATTCCGATTGGATTTCGTCAAAGCTCGAATAACCGTTACACTGGCAATAAAATTGCGTATCAGCACCATAACGTTTTTGCAGTTCATTAATCGTTACCAATCCCAGCATGGCGGTACCGTAATTGTTGAGGCAATGAAAACGATGAATAAATATTTTTTTTACTGTTTTTTTAGCCATTTTTTAAGTTTTAATCTGAATTTTGTCCAAGCTGAATGCTCATAAACTCTTTCCAATTTATGAATTAAAGGTAATAATTCTATTTTTAATGCAGGAATATTATTGTAGTGTTTTGAATAAAATGATTTTTCTTGCAGTTGCATACGTATTTTGTAAATTTTACGTCTCTTTTTCGATTTGATTTTTTCCGGTTTTACTCTTTTTTCAGGCACAAAATCGCCTTTTTTTTGTTGTAAATACAATCGGTAAGCCAAGCCTTCGCGCCGGTGTCTGAAACCGCCCGCTTGACTTTGAATCAATTCACCGGGGCTTATTTTTTCAAAATGTAAATCACCTTTTGAGATGTGTGTTTTAATCAATTCGTCTAAAACAGAGTGGCGTGTTACAATGATATTGGTACCTTTATAATCATCTTCATATTTCGGAATCCAAGCATCGCCAAAGGAAATATCGGCAGTTTCGCCAATGATGTCGTCACAATAGTCACAGGCTTTAAGTTTGAACAGTCCCCAGCCCCAATTGGTTCCAAAGAGTTCTTTGTTGGGTTTAATAAAACTTTTGTCGCCGGTTGTTATAATTTTGGTACCGTAATCAGCGGCTTTTTGTCCGGGAATTTTGTAGCGAAAATCAAAATGTTTGACGGCTTTCTCGTCAACGGAAAATTGTGAAATCAATGATGACAAATAATGGGTGGATTTTAAATGCCCGCAAAATATGCTGATGTTAAACAAAATGCGTTCGGCAAAAACCGGTTCCGTTTGTTGCAAAAGGCGGATACCTTTGATAAAACACGGCAACCCGACCAGAGCATATCTGCCCTGATGCTGTTTGACAAAAGACAAAACTTCTTCGAGATTTGTAGGGTAATATTTTGATTTTGAACCTTTTGTGTTGCTTTCAGTATTTGTGGAGACTTGATATTTAAATCTTATTTCCGGTGAATGTTGTTCCACAACGTTGATGACATAGTCTATAAGATTTTTGTCTAATAATTGTTGAGTTAGCCATGTAACACTACCTCCCGAACTGCCTTGCATTCTAAAATTCTCGGTGTGGACATAACCGGCATAAATATTTTTGTAATAGCCGAATTTGGTATGGAATTGCTCACCGGTATTTTCAAATAATTGTTTAGCTATTTGGGTTTCGTCAGGTTGGTCATTTGCAAATGGACAAACGGTTCCGGTAGCGGACAACTCATTTTTTATTTCCGGTAAGTATTGTCCATTTTGAGTCAATTGCATAGTAAAAGGCGAATTTGCCGTTGCTGTACAAATACCGCAGCCACTACAATAATTGTTTTGAATAACGGTTTTGTATAATGTTTGAGAATTTATTTTTATATTCATTTTTCCCAAGTTGACAATTCACCGACAGCATCTGATTTAGCTAGTCCGGGGATAGCAATAATATATTTACCTCGTTTAACAATAGATTTAGGCGCCCAAGACAATAGCCACCAATCTTCATCAGAGCCTTGTCCGGGTTTACCTCTATCCGGTTTGGGCGCACCAACGTATGGATTAGGTATAGGCATATTATCCATTAAGTATTGACGATGCATATAAAAATGTTGGGCACTTGCCGAGCGTAGCAATTTGACTTCAACACCATTGATGGTTTCAGAACCAAAAACTTTGTGTGGTTCCTTATGAAATCCCGTAACAATCGGTCGTTCTTCTTTATCAGCTACTTTTTCAATAATTTCAAAAAAATGTGGTGTGATTTCGACGTCATCTTGAAAATAATGTATCCATTCAATGTCAGGGTCCGATAAAAAATAAGAAAAGCCGGTATTTAACGAAAAAACCAGTCCCGTATTTTTTGGATTATCAATGTATGTATTATCTGGAAAACTTTTCTTAATTTGTTCATACTGATGATGATATATTTCGTCAGACCCGTCGTTAATTATTAATATCTCTTCAGATCGTCCTTTTAATTGATCGAGTAATTTGATTAAAAATTCAGGACGGTTATAAGTTGTTATAAAAATACCATTTCGTTTTACAATTGTTTCTTTATAATATTTATTAAAATTGATTTTGGTATATATAAGTGTTTTTAATGCCGCTAATTTTTCTTTGGTGTTTCTGTTTTTTTTATAGACGACAAATAAATGGTTTCCCCAAACCGGTTTGTATTCGTTCTGAATAAGATCTAAAAATTCATTAGTGTAATCTTCCGGTAATTTTTTATGAAATACAATAAATTTAAAATAATAATCACTTAATCGAATATTCTTTAATATTTGATAAGGAAAAACCTTTGGAAATTCGTATAACAGTACTTCAGGACCAATAAAAATTTGATCTTCTAAAGCATATTTTTTTAATAATTTAATCAAAGGAAACCAATATTTGTTTTTTGGATACATTTTTTATTTTTATATTATTTTCTTGCAAAGATAGTTAGATAAATTGAAAGTTTATAGCGATGATCTGCTGTGTGTGTTGTTGTTCTGTATGGACTAAAATTTTAAATTTGAATGTTCTTACCGGTTTTGTTGCCTGCATATTATGGAATACTTAACAACTCCCCATTATACCTGTAAATGTCCTATTCTTCTCAAAACATTAATCAAAAATACATATTTTATTTGACAAATATGTAAAAAAAAAACACAGGTAAAATTTTACCCGTGTTTTTATTGAAATAATATTTAATCAGAAGATTATTTTTTGATAATTTTTCTATATTCCGTGTGTTGAGCATTAACAAGTTTTAATAAATATATACCGTTCGGTAAATGGCTTATGTCGATAATTTCGTTGTTGTTGGTGATGTATTTTTCAGGTTTTATAACTTTACCGTCAATATTTAATATGGCATAATTTATTTTTTCTTGACTTTCCAAAAATATTTTTCCGGAAGTAGGATTAGGATATACTTTTATATTTTTAAAAACAAATTCGTTTACAGCAGCACTTGAATTAGGTACATATACTGATTGCAATATGTCTTTATTTGTCGGATTTTGAACAAATGCGACAACTGCTAAATCGGATAACTCTTCAACATGAGTATTGTCCATATCATAGGTATAAGTTAGTGTCGTTGGCGTACCATCTGTCAGATTAACGCTTGTGCCGTTAGCATCGGGAAGCATTTTCATCATAACATGTTGAAATGAAGTTTCCCCGTTTGAGCCTACATTTCCGGTAGTTTCTTTTTCGATTACAACAATGTGTGCTACAAAATTGCCTGTGATATAAGGGTTAATGGTAACAGATGCTGTGATTTCAGAACCTTGCATAGAAAATTGAGCAGCCATATCCATAAAAGCGTTTTCATTACTTTCATCAGTATAACTGGTATTTATATCTGATGAAGAAAACTCTTTACCACCGATAAAAAGAGTGGGAACAGCGCCTACGCCATAAAAAACTCTTCGTTCACCGCCTTCAGCCGTATAATAATCGTCTCCCGGAGAGGGCCAATTCATTTGGTATTTAATAAGTGCTACATCATTTTGATGATTGTTCATAAATGGTCCCATTACAGAACTGTTAAAATTGGCGCAAGGACTACAGGTCGAACTGGTAAATTCTTCAAATAAAGGGAAATTGCTCACAACTTGACTGGCTACATCGAAATTTTTTGTCAAAACATTATTAGCAGTTACATCGTCATTACCGCCGTTAATATTCGAAATATTGACTTCAATTTGATGATTTCCCGATACTGTTGTAATCGGCGTTGCAAATGTGAAAGAATAGATGTCTCCGGCATGAATGGTAGCATTGACGTTTTCCGTGATATTACTATTGCCGTCAACAGCATATGAGATATCAAAAGAGTTTATATCATTTTGTCCCAAATTGAATAATTTGACAGGAATTGACAAAGATTGATTAGCTCCTGTATAATCAGGTATTTCTATTGAACTTATAGCCAAATCTAAAGAAGGGGTAGAAAATAATTTTACGTTGTCAATTAACCAAAAATTGATGTTATAACTATTTCCTGAAAAGAAAAAACAGAATTGAAAATCGGATTGTCCGGTGTCGGAATTGGAAATAGTCAAAATTTTGTCTTCCTCAATAACTTCTGTTCCTTGCATAGACCATACGGTATTCCAAGAGCCGTTGCCGGAACGTGTTGCTACGCCGACTGTATATGCTCCGCCATAATGATCAATACTATGTTTAAATGTTAATGTAACGGTATTTGTACCGGTCAAATCGAAAGCCGGAGATATCAGTCTGCTGTCGCCGTTGAATTGCGGATTCCAAGAAAACATAGCTTCCGGTGCAGTGCCGCCTGCAAAATTTGAATTATTTCGAGACCAATTGCCGGAATGATCATCAATACTCCAATCGATAGGAGGAAAATTTGTTCCGGAAAAATCTTCATCTAATAGTTGGCTGTAAATTTTACTATTAAAGAGAATAATTAAAAGTACTAAGATAATTTTTTTCATTTTTTTCATTTTTTATAATAAATTGATTTTAACTTTTATTTTACAAAAATAACAAATATATCAAACCTGTTGCATATTTCAAAAATTATGGACGACTTTTTTCATTTATTTATTTTATTAATGCAAAAAGAATCTTTTATATATTCATAAATGTAACAATTGATATAGCTTTTACCCTATATATTTTATGGAAAAAAATAAATAACTGACTAATCATTACTGCTACTGATTTTTCATGATTTTTAATAAATTAGAAATTGTAAAATATATCAAACCTGTTATACATTTAAATAATTTTATTTTTAATGTTATAAATATTTTTGTAAAAATTAAATTATTGATAAATTGAATAAGTGTCAGAACTGTTATTTTTGATAAAATTCAAGTGTTAAATTATTCAAACTTTTTGTATAATTATTACGAATCATTAATTGATTTCATAATTGAGAAAAATAATATCTCAATAGGTATTCTCTTCCGGATATAGTTTGTAAAACTTTTAAATTTTATTGTATTTTGTATATAAATCGTTTGCGTATTAAATGATTGAAATTCAATAAAAAATATGAGTTTATTTTTTTTATTAGATGCATATTGAGTATATCAAAAAGTTATCCATGGAAATTTAGCTTTAATATTGAGTATATCCGCTTGCAATTTATGCATGCGATTGATTTCTTGCGGTGAACCGGGATTAAAACTTTTGTGAGCCAATCCTTGTCGTATTTTGTCTATTTTGTGCATTACGGGTATCGCCTTTTTGTCGATATAACTTTCTGAAAATTTTTGCCAAATATAGTTGATTGCCAACGTGTTTGGGTGAATATAGTCATCTTTGTAAAAACGGTAGTCGCG
>JALVKK010000212.1 GCA_027033875.1 Flavobacteriales bacterium | reverse complement strand
TTCAACTTTCAACTTATGTGCCAAATCAAAAATATCGCCTGCCACTGCTTTTTTGCTTTTGAGCGGATAGTCAATTATTTTGCCTGTTTTGGTCAAAATACTAACTTTGTTGGTATCGTGTTTAAAGCCGGCATTTTTTTCGCGTAGCGAATTGAGGACAATAAAATCCAAGTTCTTCTTATGTAGTTTTTCCAAAGCATTGGCTTTTTCATTTTCGGTTTCCATAGCAAAACCAATCAAAATTTGATTTCCGGATTTTTTCTCACCCAACGAAGCCAAAATATCTTTTGTAGCTTTGAGTTTAAGCCTCATGGCGTCGCCGGATTTTTTAATTTTTTGTCCGGCTGTTTGTTCGGGGGTAAAATCCGCCACGGCTGCCGCCATTACGGTGATGTCGGCGGTATCAAATTCGCTATGTACCGCATCATACATTTGTGCGGCATTTTGCACTTTAATGGTACAAATATTTGGATGTAAAGTTTGCAAATGTGTAGGCCCGAGTACCAAGACTACTTCAGCACCGCGTTCCGCTGCTTCTTCGGCAATGGCAATACCCATTTTACCACTCGAATGATTACCGATAAAACGCACGGGGTCAATAGACTCGTAAGTAGGACCGGCGGTTACCAAAACTTTTTTGCCGGCTAAATCACTTTTTTTTTTAAAGAAGTCGTTGATATGTGCAAAAATATGTTCCGGTTCTTCCATACGTCCGTAACCGGTCAAACCGCTTGCCAGTTCGCCTTTGGTGGCAGGAATAATATCATAACCGTAAGATTGCAGTTTATCGAGATTAGCTTTAGTGGCAGGATGTGCATACATATCCAAATCCATAGCCGGTGCTATCATCACCGGACATTTGGCAGACATATATACTGCCAGCAAAAAATTATCCGCTTGACCGATTGCCATTTTAGCCAAAGTATTGGCGGTTACCGGTGCAAAAACCATCAAATCCGCCCACATACCTAGTGAAACGTGGTTATTCCACGAGCCGGTATTATCTTTTACAAATTCGGTCAAAACAGGACGCCCCGACAAAGTTGTCAGCGTTACCGGTGTTACAAAATCGTGAGCAGCAGGTGTCATCAAAACCTGAACGTTTGCACCGGACTTTTTCAGCAAACGTATCAATAAAGGAATTTTGTAAGCGGCAATACCGCCACTAACACCGATTATAATATTTTTGTCTTTGACGGACACGTTTTATTTATACTCGTTAAAATCATCTTCCGTCATATCGCGCCAATAGATTCTACCTTCCAACCATTCTTGCAATGCAATAGCCGTCGGCTTTGGCAAACGCTCATAAAAACGCGAAATATCAATCTGCTCTTTATTCTCAAAAATTTCCGCCAACGAATCTTGTTCCGTCTTAAATTCATCTAATTTTTTATCCAATTCACTCTTCAAATCCTTATTTATCTCTTCCGAACGTTTAGCAATTATCTTGATAGCCTTATAAATATTACCGGTCGGTTTTTTCACTTCCCTTCTATCGTAAGTTATGGTTGTCAAAGGGGCTTTGGTTTTTTTCAAATCCGTCATAATATTATATATTTATTTGATTTTCAATTATTTTATTCAACTTTTCTATTTATTACTTGTAAGTATCTTTTGCTGTTTATTCAATGCTTTTTGCAATTTTTCATACAATTTTTCAGCTTTCTCTTTCAAGCTCTCATTTTTACTTTTCTGCACAAAATTTTGATAATATTGCATAGCCGTTTGCAAACGTTCTTCCTTCTTCGATTCCACACTTTTCAATGCCAAATTCCCCGCCGCTTCAAAACGGTAAAACAGCGCTTTCTCTTTCAAATATGACCCGGGATAGTCCACCAAATAATTGTTAAAAGCCCTGATTGCCGCCTTATAACGATCTAAATCATAGTGCATTTTTGCAATCTCAAAATATTTTCGTTCCAATTTTCGTTGCATTTTTTCATTGATAGCATTTACCTTGTCCTTATATTTCGAAAAAGGATATTTCTTCAAAAAACTATTTATTTCCTCGATAGCCCGCACCGTATATCCCTGATCCAGTGAATAGGTCGGCGACAAAGCTTCATAGGCTTTAACTATATAAAAATCAGCCTCTTCAGCCTTCGAACTTTCCGGATATAATCGCGTGAATTTTCTAAATTTCTCACCTGCCGACTGCCAGTACTTCATATGAAACAGCGACATAGCATGCGCAAACAACAATCGCTGATACGACGGCTTATGCTTATAAAACTTATCCACCTGCTGAAACAATTGGTCTGCTCTACTGTATTTACCCGCTTCATACATCTTCCACGCCATTTTATATTTAGCATCCAAATCATTTCCGTTGTACACCTTTTGATACTCACCGCAAGCCGTCAACAACAAAACACCGGCAATAATCAGAATCAATTTTTTCATTTACAACAATTTAGTTAAAAACATTTATCATAGCAAGTCCGCTTCCTGTCAATCCGCCACTCGATGCCACGCGGTCGGGCTATCCATTATAGTGCCGTTGCACCGCACACACAAAAATACAGCCGTTTGGTGAGCTTCCTGCGGTCGCTACCCTCCGGCTTATTTTGTACGTGTCCGGCACAACGTCAGCTGTCATTCCTATCCCTCTTGCATAGCAAACGCAAGTAAATTCAACAAACTTACAATTTGCAAAAATAAAACTATTATATTACAATTGAAAATTTATTATGCCCAAAAATATCACAAATAATCTTAAACAACTGCCAAAAATTTGTTAAAATAGATTATTACTATCCCCGTCTTTCGCATATTGATAACAATTTCCTTTTACACACGAATTTTCAAAAGTCGTTTTTTTAATAATCGCTCTTGTTCCATAATCTTTCCGATATATATTCACCAAAACAACAGCTCCTAAGACGCGTTTTAAACAGGTTGTAATCTCGCATCTTCATCTTTTTTTCGTTATTTGTATTTTGACAACATCATATCGGTATCAAATTTTTTCAGTTCAAGTTTCTCGTTTTCATACACAATATAAGTAAAATGATACAACCAATCACCTGTATTGAAATAAGTACTGTCCGGACTTACTGACATTTGTAAAGGAAGATGACGGTGTCCAAAAACAAAATACTTGACATCAGGTTGTTTCTTAATAAATTGTTTGGCATATTGAAACAACCATTCTCGTTCTTCACCATGAAAAATTTGGTCGTATTCACCGCTGATTAACCTGTTGCGTTGCGATAAATATTTGGCAAATTTCAAACCTATATCCGGATGCAACCAACGATAAGCCCATTGCGCAATCCGGTTGCGAAAAAATTTTTTTAATCGCTTATAAGTTTTATCGCCTGGACCCAAACCGTCACCGTGTCCTATCAGAAATTTTTGTCGGTCGATAATAAAAATTTCCGGATCAAAAAAAACAGAAATATTGAGTTCCGTCGTCAGATAATCGCGCATCCACATATCGTGATTACCTACAAAAAAAAATATTTGAACACCTTGATCGGTTAGTTCTGCCAATTTACCCAAAATCCTCACAAAACCTTTGGGAACAGCCAATTTATATTCATACCAAAAATCGAACATATCACCGAGAATAAAAACAGCATAAGCATCTTTACGAATGTCGTCAAGCCAATTGACAAAAAACGCTTCACGTTCTCTACTACTTATTTTTGCCGGCAACCCGAAATGGTGGTCGGAAGTAAAATAAACTTTTTTGCCGGTCGGCACTTTGATATGTTTAAACTTGATCATCGGCATACCATTCGGCATAAGATGTGCCTGTTTCGAATAATTTTAAACTGAATAATTTTATTCTGTCGGGTAAATGCAAAATAATACGCTGAGCCATATCTTGTATCATCATTTCGCCGGTCGGTTGAAAATCAACCAATAAGATATGATGACCGCGTTCGTTCAAAAAATCCCCGATCTCTTTATAAATCGTGTTTTTGTTCAAAACCAATGCGTGGTCGTAGTCGTCAATGACATATTTTTTGACAATTTCTTTCAGGTCGCCAAAGTCAATAACCATACCGTATTTTACGTGAGTCGGGTCTTTAATCGGTTCGCCTATAACGGTTACTTCCAAGCTGTAACTGTGTCCGTGCACATTGCGACATTTACCGTCGTAACCCGCAAGAGCGTGTCCGGTATCGAAATGAAATATTTTTGTCAATCTGATTTTTGCCATAATTTTTTATTATTTATCTTCCTCCAATTCGTCCATATCGTCAGGACCTTTATAAGTTTTGGTAAAATACCAAATCATCAACATCGTAATGCCAAATCCCAAAATTACCGGTAACAATGCCGTTATCCAATAGGTCAATTGGTAAAACCAATCTTTCTCTCCGGTCAAAACAATCATAGTGCTATTTTTTTACAAAGATAGTTTTTTTGAGTTAAAAGTTAAAAGTTAAAAGTTGAAAGTTCGGTTTTATAGAATATTTTGTACATTGATGATAAGTTAGTGCTTCTAATTTCTAATTTGAGAAAGTGAGAAATTGATAATATGGCACACTTGACACTTCCTACTTGATACAAAGAACTAAAAAGACTTTCAACTTTCAACTTATTGCCGTATTTTTGAAACCATAAAAATTCTTATGCTCAATATCTCAAAACTTACGATACGATTAGGCGGAAACGACATTATTCGTCAGATTTCCTTTCAATTAAATCCGGGCGATAAAACCGGATTGATTGGACGTAACGGTGTTGGAAAATCAACCTTACTCAAAGCTATTAACGGAAATATTGAGCCGGCAGAAGGTAAAATTGATATACTGAAAGGACATAAAACAGGCTATCTGCAACAAGATATAGATTTTGAAAACGGTACAACGGTTTTGCAAGAAACATACAAGGCTTTTGACAATATCAAACCGGTGGAAAAACAATTGGAAGATTTGGAAAACGAATTGGCTGTTCGCACTGATTTTGAGACTGATACATACTTGCAATTACTTGACGAATATCACCAATTGCAAGAAAAATTTAAAATAATCGGCGGGTATCAATACAAAGGAAAAACCGAAAAAATATTAAAAGGCTTAGGTTTTACCGACAAAGATTTTCAAAAACCGGTCGAAAGTCTTTCGGGTGGCTGGCGTATGCGTATCGAATTGGCAAAAATTCTGTTGCAAAACAATGATATTTTACTACTCGACGAGCCGACCAATCATTTGGATATAGAAAGTATTTTATGGTTTGAAAATTTCTTAAAAAATTACAAAGGTATATTATTGTTAGTTTCTCACGACCATACATTTCTCGACAATGTTACCAATCGTACCATCGAATTGACCAAAAACAAAATATATGATTTTCCGAAACCTTATTCGCAATTTTTAACAATAAAAACCGAATTGCTCGAAAAACAACAACAAGCCTATAAAAATCAAGAAAAGGAAATCAAAGAAACCGAACGCTTGATAGAAAAATTTCGCTATAAAGCCACCAAAGCCGGTTTTGCCCAATCTCTGATAAAAAAATTGGAAAAAATAGAACGAATAGAAGTTGATAGCGTTGATGAAAAAACGATAAACATACGGTTTCCCGTAGCACAACCCTCCGGCAAAATTGTTTTTGAAATAGAACATCTGTACAAAAATTACGGTGAAAATGAAGTCTTAAAAGACCTTAATCTGATTATTGCCAAAGGCGAAAGACTGGCATTTGTAGGACAAAACGGAACCGGAAAAACAACCTTAGCAAAAATTTTGGTCGGCAAATTGCCGGCAAGCAAAGGCAAAGTAAAAACCGGACACAACGTTAAAATCGGATATTTTGCCCAAAATCAATCGGAATATTTAGATGCCAAACTCACGGTCTTGCAAACACTTGAAGTCGCATCTGACGACACTAACCGTACCAAAATTCGTGATATTTTGGGGGCATTTTTATTTTCGGGCGATGACGTGCATAAAAAAGTCAGCGTTTTGTCCGGTGGCGAACGCAACCGTTTGGCATTAGCCGTTTTGATGATGCAATCCTTCAACGTATTGATTATGGACGAACCGACCAATCATCTGGACATACACTCCAAAAAGGTGTTGCAACAAGCTCTCCGGACCTTTGACGGTACACTGATTGTCGTATCCCACGACCGGCATTTTTTGCAAGGCTTATCAGACAAAACCATTGAATTTAAAAACAATAATATTAAGATATACTTAGGCGATATCAACTATTTTTTAAAAGAACGTCAAGCTGATAATTTTAGAGAAATAGAATTGAAAAAAAATGCAAAATCACCTTCTCAAAAAAATAATAAAAACAATTCTTATGAGCAACGAAAAGCTGACCGTAAACGCCAAAAACAACTCAAAAACCGCTTGCTGAAAATTGAATCGGAAATAGAACAACAAGAACAGGCAATCACTGAAATGGAAACACAATTATCCGCTCCAAATCCGCCGGCTGACCCCGATTTTTTCAATGCTTATACCACAGCCAAAAATCGCTTGGATACTTTGATGACCGAATGGGAACAATTACATACGGAATTGGATAGTATAAGTGACATCAAATAACCGCACGACGTTCGTCGGGGCACACGATTAACCAAATAACCAATTTACCTAGCCGGATGCATCTTCAACCAAGTTTCGATATCTTCTACATCATAAGGTTTGGCTATAACTTCGCCTTTACTATTGATAATAAAAAAGGTTGGCGTAGCATGAACCCCATAAGTTTTGACAATAGGATTTTGCCATTTTTGTAGTTTTAATCCGTGGTAAAAATCGGGATAATTTTGATGTTCCGAACTCCAAGGATATTTTTCATATTCAATACCGATTGCTACAACGTTAAAGTCTTTTTTGCGATTTTGCATCATTTTATTGACTATGGGCATCGCGTGCAAACAATGTGAACAAGTCGAACCCCAAAATATCAATAATGTGTAAGACTTTTGTTTCAATATTTTGTAAAAAGAATGCTTTTTGTTTAAAAAATCTACAAACGTAAATTCCGGGGCAGTTTCACCAACCGTCATCCCGACTTGTTCCAAAACGGCATTGATATTAACTTGCCTTTTATCTTTTTCGGGCATTGTTTTTAGATATTTGTTTATCAACATTTTTGTAACGCGTCCATCGACATTGATAAAAGAATTAATCAATGAAATAATCACATTATCGCGATATGTTTGGTCTTTGATTTTAAGCAAAATTTCTTCTATCCGCTTCATATATTCCAGATGATTGGTTTTAGGTTCCTTAGGCGGATCTATTTCAAATATATATTGATTGATTTTATTAATTATGATATTGGAACGTTGCAAATCGGGGTCGTTGAAATCCAAATGCGAAAAATATTGTACCTTTTTCTTTTTCCAATAAGTTTTTTCAGGCAAATTAATATCGGGATAATATTCTGTCATTGCCTCTATATATTTATGTGCCAGTAAATTTTTTGATTTTTTTAGATAATTGATTTGCTGTTGATTAAGCATATCACATATTTTAGCAAAATCTTTTTTATCGGATTCGGTCAATTGCCCTTTATCCATTTTTTTTTCCAGTTCATTTAACTGACTTATCCACTTATTATATTTGGTAGCGTAAGGCAAAAAAACTTTATTTTCTTTGGAACGGTGTATTAAAATTTTATTATGTTCTTTCGGATATATTTCCAATGATATAGGTTCGTGATTGTAAATAAAATAAATAAAATTCCGGTTATTCATATCATACATAAGCAGGTACATTCCGGGGGATAGATCTTGCATTTTATAGACAAAAGTACTGTCTTCATTCTGCTGTTTGTTGTTGATATAGTTTTGTTTAACATTATTTAGTTCATACAAAATCGTCCAAGGAAACATTCTAGCCGGATGTAATTTAACGGTTAAAGTATCTTGAGCAAAAAAGATTTGTCCGGCAAAAATCAAAGCCAAAAGAAAAGAAATTCGTTTCATTTTTTACATTTTTATAAACATCATACAAATACTGTACCTTAATTTTGAGGACATGGTTAATTGGTTAAATAAGTTATTAGTGCCAAGTATAAAGTGCCAAGTGCGGATTTTCTTTTCAAAGAAAACTTCGTTTTTTGATGATTACATAATACTTCTAATTTCTAGTTTTTATTTGGTTATTTAATGTCGGGGCTTCGGTGACTTCGGTACATCCCCCCGACTTCTGTCGGGGGGACACTCAGCCACCTTTATTTCTGCTTTATACTTGGATATTGATTACAATTCCAAGAAGATCATGATCCCATCAATTTTCAATTCTTTTAAAGATAACTTCCCTTCTTAATGACATACCGCTTAACGCACTAGGCACTAATTCGCTTTCCACTTTCCACTTTGTCGCTTCGCACTTTACCGCTTTCAACTTTCAACTAATTTATAAGCTTGCAACGTATTTTTAAGCAACATAGCAATGGTCATGGGACCAACGCCACCGGGGACAGGCGTCATAAAAGAGGCTTTTTTACTGATATTTTCAAAATCGGCATCGCCGACCAATCTGTAACCGCGTTTGGTATCCGGAGCATCTATACTGTTGATACCTGCATCAATAACGACGACGCCTTCTTTGACCATATCGGCGGTTAAAAAATGCGCTTTGCCCAATGCCGTGATTATAATATCTGCTTTTAAAGTCAATTCTTTGATGTTTTTGGTGCGGCTGTGTGCTACCGTAACCGTAGCGTTACCGCCTTCACGTTTTTGGCTCATCAAAATGCTTAAGGGGCGTCCTACAATCAAACTGCGTCCGACAATTAGAACATTTTTCCCCGAAGTTTCAATATTATAACGCTTGATTAATTCCATAATGCCGTAAGGTGTCGCCGGCAGAAAACCGGGTAATTGTACCAGCATTTTCCCCAAATTTACCGGATGAAACCCATCGACATCTTTATCGGGGTCAATAGCCATAATGATTTTCTGTTCATCAATATGTGCCGGTAAAGGCAATTGTACAATATAGCCATCTACGCTCTCATCGCGATTGAGTTCATCAACGGTTTTAAGCAAATCAGCTTCGCTGATAGTTTCATCTAAACGCAATACTGTTGAGTCAAAACCTATTTTTTTTGCCAGCCGTTCTTTACTGTTGACATAAGTCATACTCGCAGGATCATTACCGACCAATACCGCTACCAAATGCGGTGGACGTTTACCTTGTTTGACTAATTCAGAGACTTCGCCTTTAATCTCTTCACGAATATCGGCTGCTGTTTGTTTGCCGTCTATTAATATCATAGTTGAATGTTCATAATGTTTATAATGTTCATAATGTTTATAATGTTCATAATGTTTATAATGTTTGTAATGTTGAATGTTTGTAAAGTTGTATGTTCTTGATGTTGAAAAGTTAAAAAATGAGAGTTAATTCAGATTTGTTTTTTTGTTTTTTTACTCATTCAGAATGAAAGAAAACTTTCAACTTTATGAACTTTATAAACTTTCAACTAGATACGTAGCTTGCTACGTATCTACCGCATTCCTTTAAACATATTCATCATGGCTTTACCTTTACCACTTTGCATCATCTTCATCATTTTTGCCATTTGATTAAATTGTTTGAGCAATTGGTTGACTTCGGTAATGCTTTTACCGGAACCTTTGGCAATCCGTTTTTTACGACTACCGTTGATAATAGCAGGCGTACGGCGTTCGGC
>JALVKK010000211.1 GCA_027033875.1 Flavobacteriales bacterium | reverse complement strand
AATGCCCTTTTTTCGAGGGCATTTTTTTATGTGATAAAGCAAATTTTGTCCTATTATTTTTCTTAATTTTACCGTATTCAAAAACAGACCATGAAAAAAGTCGCTATTTACGGTTATTACCGTCCCGAAAAATCTTTTACTTACTTACTTTTATTGCTTGATATTTTATTAAAGCATAAAGTCGAGATTGTTTTTCAAAAAGATTTTTATAAAAAATTGTTACAACATCAGAATTTTTCCATGAAAAATCAGGAATATTTACTAAAATCGTATCCGGAATTTCAGACATTTAGCACTTATCGCGACTTGCCTGCCGATACGGATTTATTTTTTACCTACGGTGGCGACGGAACTATTTTGCGGGCATTGACTTATATTCGCAATAAAGCCATTCCTATTTTCGGTATCAATGCCGGACGACTCGGTTTTTTGGCAACCGTACAAAAAGAACAATTGGAAAAAGCCGTTGAATTGTATTTTAAAGGGCAATATACTATCAGTGAACGGAATTTGGTCGCTATTGACACCGTACCCGAAAACAAAGAAATCAAAAAAATGAATTTTGCTCTTAACGAACTGGTAGTCAATAGAAAAAACACAACCGCTATGATTAGTATCGATACATATATTGACGATGAATATTTGGCAACCTACTGGTCAGACGGTTTGATTATTGCTACCCCTACCGGCTCAACCGCTTATTCATTAAGCTGCGGTGGTCCTATTGTTGCTCCCGAATCTTTGAATCTTATTATCAACCCGATAGCTCCGCATAATTTGACGGTGCGTCCGTTGGTTGTAGCAAATGATCATGTTATCAAACTAAAAGTTGACAGCCGTGAACCGGAATTTTTGATTTCTTTGGACAGCCGTGTCTATAGTTTGCCCATTGAAACAGAAATCAGTGTTTATACAGCACCATTTACAATTAAACTGATACAATTCCATGAAAACTCATTTATCAAAACCTTGCAAAAAAAATTATGGTGGGCAAAAGACGAACGAAACTGAATGTAGTAGCAAGTTAGATAAGGGATAAGGGAAAAGATAGTGGAAAGTGGAAAGTGCCGAGCGACAAAGCGACAAAGTGCGGATTATTTAGTGGAAAGTGCCAAGTGCGAAGTGGAAAGCGGTAAAGTGTGTTTTTTTAGTGCCAAGTGGATACTTCGACAAGCTCAGTAACCGAAGCGACAAAGTGCGATAGCCGATAAGAGATAAGGGATAAGGGATAATTTGAAGCAGAATCAAAGGTGGCTGAGTGTCCCGACTTTCGTCGGGATGTACCGAAGCCCCGACATCCAACACCCGACATCGGACATCTGACCCCCGGCATCCAACACAAGACATCCGGAACCGGACATCTATCAAAAACAATCATTATTAACAAAATACGCTATGAACCTAAAACGCACTCGGCACTTTTTACTCGGCACTCGGCACTAAAATAACCAAATAACCGATTAACCAAATAACCAAATGACCAAATGACTCTCTACACTTCAAAATTCCTTAAAGTCAATTATCTCGAACTCCAATATCTCATGCACTTTTATTGGAGCGACTATGCCGGATATATGGATAGCGAAGGAGTTTATCATCAATTTATAAATTTTTTGGACAAACGTATTTACAAACGAGCCAATCAAATATATGTAGATTGGCGTCAAGTGGAACATTTGATTTCACAAGAAACAATCGATTGGTTTATCAAATATATTTTACCTAAAATCGTATCACACAAACCCTATCGTTTGGCTTTTTTACTAAATGACCCCGGCAAAATTTTTTTACCGCAAATTATTCCGCTTACGCATAGCAAAATTACTACAAATTCGTTTTCAGATTCCGAAGAACTGATGCAATGGTTGATGCAAGATGCCGAACGCAAAACACCCGGAGAAGATGATCACGACCACGACCATCACCATGGAGATAGTTGCCATACTTGATTTAATTTTTTTTATTAATTTTAGCCAAAATTTATGACAATGAAAAAACTACTGTTTAGCTTTTCAATTTTGATACTTTTTTTAACCTCTTGCGACATTAAAGAAGAAGGTATCTCGGATGCTTTAATCGTTGAAGTGGAGAATCCTTACGGTACGCAATTAATTACAAACTATACGATTCCTTTCTATGCAAAAACCCGTTCCGGAAACGATTTAACTTCCGAAGCTGTTTTTTATATCGATGGGGTAGCTCAAAACTCTAACGAATTGCTTTTTGACCAAAGCGGTACTTATGAAATTACGGCTTCCGTAACATTAGACGGACAAACCATAGATAGCGATCCTATTAGTATAAACGTTATCAATCCGCGTCATTCCACCAAGATTTTGATAGAAGATTATACAGGAACTTGGTGTACTAACTGTCCGCGTGTTACTTATCATTTGGAAGAATCCGTTTCGCAAAACGATCACATCATACCGGTTGCTATTCACAAATCACGTTGGACAGGCGATGATCCTTTTGGATATAGCGACATACAAACTTTAACTGACGATTACGGTATTTCACAATATCCTACACCTATCATAAATCGGACACTCGGATATGTTTGGGACGAAACCTCCGGTTCGTTGCAAACCGAATTGAACAAAACACAAGGATTGGGTTTGGCTATCAACTCAAATACTTCCGGCAACACTTTAAATATTGATATCTCGGTACGTTTTGATATGGATTTCTCAAAAAAGAATCTGAATTTAGTAGTCTATCTTACCGAAAATCATTTACATGCTGACCAAGCCAATAGTACATCATATTACGGCGGTCAAGATCCTATTCCTAATTTTGAACATAATCATACTTTACGGGCTGCCTTGTCTGGCGTTTACGGTGAAACAATACCGGCAAACCAAACCGGTGCCGATGCAGTTTATCATTATCAGTTTAGCGGAAATATTCCGGCAGAAGTCAGCAATATTGATAATTGCGACATTGTTGCTTTTGTAATTGACGGTAACGACGAAAACGGAAAATTAATCAATATTCAAAAAGCAGCTGTCGGAGAGAATAAAGATTTTGATTAGTTTTTAAAATTTACTCTTGCCGGTTGCCAATTTTTTGCATCGCCGTTTAAACTGTCACGAATACTGATAACCTCCAAGTAGTCGGGAACGAATTTTAACAACATGTATGCATCGGTTTTGTTGCGATAAAACTGTTCCCAACCTTTTTTCCAGTGCGCTTTTTTGACACTATCATTTTTTACAATAAAAATTTTTCCGTATAGCGACACATATCCTGTCCGCGGTTCATCAACATAATGCAAAGTAGCTTGTGGATTATGCTTAATTTCTTGCGCTTTTCTGCTTTTGGGATTGGTTGCCAGATAAATCACAAAATGCTCTTCCG
>JALVKK010000210.1 GCA_027033875.1 Flavobacteriales bacterium | reverse complement strand
TCCGTCCCATGGATTTTGACGAAATAGATAATGCCGTTAATCAAAAGATAAAAATACCATACAAAAGTTTGTATCTCGAACCGCGATTGCTCAAAGGTTTGTTTATTTATGAAATATAGTATCAAGTAGGGACGCACGACCAGTGCGTTTAAATAGAGAGTGGATAATTGAAAATGTAGAGATCTTGCACTGCAAGGTTGGTTTGCACCGCAACGTTTGAAAAAATCTGAAATCGCAAATCTGAAATCGCAAATCTGAAATCAATATTCCTCAATTCCTCAAAAACTATGAACAACATTTGTCAAAACATACAAAACATCGAACAAAACCTTCCCGGATATGTTTCATTAGTAGCAGTTTCCAAGACCAAACCCGTTGCGGATATTCAAACGGCTTATGACTGCGGACAGCGTCATTTTGGTGAAAACAAAGTGCAGGAGTTGGTTGAAAAAGAAGCGCAATTGCCTAAGGATATCAAATGGCATTTGATAGGACACCTGCAGCGAAACAAAGTTAAATATATCGCCGGATTTGTTTATTTGATTCACGGGGTTGATAATATAAAATTGCTCAAAGAGATTGATAAACAGGCAAGTAAGCACCATAAAACAATCAATGTTTTGTTGCAAATAAAAATTGCACAAGAAGAAACAAAATTCGGAATGAACGAAGCTTTGCTTGACGATATTTTGCAACAATATAAAAATCAGGCTTTTCCCAATGTTCAAATCAAAGGATTTATGGGAATGGCAACCAATACTTCTGACAAGCAGCAAGTTGCTACGGAATTTTCACGCTTATCCGGTTTGTACGAAACCTATAGCCGTGAGTTGCCTGAATTTACGTATTTATCTATGGGAATGAGTGGCGATTATCCGATAGCCGTTGCCAACGGCAGTAATATGATTAGAGTCGGTTCTGCTATTTTCGGTGCCAGATAGATACACTTTTTTTATTAACTTTGCAGAGCATACTCAAAACGGACTTATGAACTTTTTCAAATTTCTTACCGATAACATTATTATAAAAAATCTCATTCTCGCTATTGTAATATTAGTATTGCTGGTATTGGGATTGAATTTTTATCTAGATTTATATACCCATCATAATGATTATCATTTGGTACCTGATTTGACTAACAAATCTTATGAACAAGCCAAAAAAATATTGAAGGACCGAAAGATGCAAATAGAAATTATCGATACGGTTGATTATAATCCGAAATATAATAAGTACGCCGTAGTTGAACAAAATCCCAGAAAAAATGATAAGGTAAAAGTAGGACGGAAGATATATGTTAAAATCAACAATAATGCTTATGCCAAAGTATCTTTTCCCGCTGTTATCGGTAAGACACGTCGGCAAGCCTTGAGTTTGCTAAAAGCTTCGGGATTGAAAGTAGGTAATATAACGATGCGTCCGTATTTTGCCGAGATTGTATTGAGAGCATTTCACCGCAAAGATACTTTAAAAACGGGTTCGAAAATTCCAAAAAATTCAGTGATTGATTTAGTTATAGGCGACGGTAAACGAGCTGTTGATTCGGGATCAAATTACGAACAAACAGATGCAAGTAAATCGCAACAACCTGATGTCGATATTCAAAAAACTATAAATAATGTCATTGGAAACTAATGACTTACCGGAAGAAGAGCAAGTCTTTGAACATTTTGCTTTTAAGGTCGATAAAGGGCAGGGGAGTGTGCGTATTGACCGGTATTTGACCGATAAAATTGAAAATCTGACCCGCAACCGGATACAGAATGTTGCCAAAGCAGGCGGGGTATTGGTCAACGGCAAACCTGTAAAGTCCAATTACAAAATCAAACCCCTTGACGATATCAGAATAGTACTGCCTTATGCACCATACGAAAATTTGTTGGTGCCTGAAGATATACCTATAGACATTGTTTACGAAGACGATGATTTGGTCGTTGTCAACAAACCTGCCGGCATGGTGGTACACCCCGGACATGGCAATTACAGCGGCACCTTGCTCAATGCTTTGATTTATCATTTTGATAATCTGCCCGAAAATGCCGATAATCGTCCCGGACTGGTTCATCGTATCGATAAAGATACAACCGGTTTGTTGGTAATCGGTAAAAATGAAAATGCTTTGACAAAATTGGCTAAACAATTTGCCGATAAAACTTCAAAACGTAAATACGTTGCTTTGGTGTGGGGCGATTTGAAAGAAGACGAAGGGACTATTGAAGGCAATTTGGGACGCAATCCGAAAAACCGTTTGCAAATGATGGTTTTTACGGAAGGCGATTTCGGTAAACCCGCCATTACGCATTATAAAGTTGTAGAACGTTTTGGATATGTTAGCTTGGTCGAATTGGAATTGAAAACCGGTCGGACACATCAAATCAGAGCGCATATGAAATATATAGGTCATCCGCTTTTTAACGATGCCCGGTACGGTGGTGACAAGATATTGAAAGGCACAACATTTACCAAATACAAACAGTTTGTAGAAAATACTTTTAAAATATTACAACGTCAAGCTTTACACGCAAAAACTTTGGGATTTGAGCATCCGTCAACAGGCAAATTTATGGAATTTGACAGTAAAATTCCGGATGATATGCAACAAGCCATAGAGCGTTGGCGACATTATGCCAAACATAAAAAAACTTAATCAATGAATACGCAAGCCATAGGATTATTTGATTCGGGAGTAGGCGGTTTGAGTATTTGGCAAGCGGTCAAACAAGTCTTACCAAATGAACACACTATATATTTGGCAGATAATCTTAACGCACCTTACGGCGAAAAATCCAAAGATGAAATTATTGCACTTAGCGAAAAAAATTCGGAATTTTTACTCAACCGGAATGTCAAATTGATTATTGTAGCTTGTAATTCCGCTTCTACAAATGCCATACCGCATTTGCGCCAAAAGTATAAAATACCTTTTATTCGCATTCAACCGGCTATCAAACCTGCCGGATTGCAAAGCAAAACAAAAGTCATCGGTTTGTTGGCAACCAAAGCGACATTGCAAAGTACCATGCTCGAAGAACTCAAACAAATTATCCCGACACAAGATGTCGAAATAGTCGGGAAGTATGGAAAAGGTTTGGTTGAAATAGTTGAAAATGTTGCGATGGAACAACCGGAAACTTACAGCTTGCTAAACCAATATTTGCAACCGATGTTAGCCAAAAATATCGACCAATTGGTTTTAGGTTGCACACATTATCCGTTTTTGATACCGCAGATGCAACAAATACTCGGTGATAAGGTTCGTATAATTGACCCTGCTTTACCGATAGCCCGTCAAGCCAAACGTATTTTGACGGAATTCGATTTGTTAGCGCCCGCAAATCAAAAAGCAAATCATATATTTTATGCCAATAAAAGTATTAAGGCGCTGCAAGTTATACTGCAACAATATCCCGATTCGGTGATACAAATGCATGATTTTTGATATAATTATCTTCTATCCAATAAATGATTTTATAATTTTTCTCAACTATTTATCTCATAAAAAATCAAATAAATTTTCATTACAATCACTCTTGTTTTCTTATTTGAAGTCAATCGACCGATATATTCACTCTTTGAAAGAGTATTTAACAAATCTTCAATTTCATTTACTAGCGTTAAACTGTAATTTGTATTACCGTTTCGTTTGTTGTAAAACTCAAGAATACTTTTTAATTCAGAAACAGCTCTTTTGGACCAAATTATTTCTTTTTTAGCCATTCTTTTATATCAGATATTGCTGTTAAATTATCAATATAATTTCCTGCACTTATTTCATCACGACTGATCTCTATCGATTTTTTTTTGTGCATCATTGAGCTGATATTCTTCCAGCCTATCAAAAATAGTCTGCAACGCCTTTAAAAAATTCAAATCCTTTGAATTTTTAATTCTTGAAATTAAATTATTCTTTATTTGAATTGTATCATTCATATTTTTATGTAATTTTTCAAAAAAACTTTGTCAAGATTGATACATTGTTTCATTTTTTCATTACAACACACTTACTTGATACTACAAATTTAGTGAAATTTTTATAATCATAAACTTTTTCCATTTTGATTGCTGTCCGTTCCACTCAAATTTTACGGAAAACTTTCGTAGGGCGGTGGTAATGACCGCAAACTGTAAGCTTTTTTTTCGGACTGTTTGAAGTAAGATTTTATTTTATAATCTTTGTAATTTTTTACAAAAACCTTTAAAATTATTATTTCAAAATAGCAATAAAAACAGTAGTGCAAGTTATATAACCGTTTTTAACCGTTAGCAACGGATAATATCTGACAACCAACTTGATGATGATGAAAAACGCCCATACCAAAAAACGTATAAAAGATTTATTAGATGGCAAAGCAAAGTTATAAAACTTAAAAATGCCACTTTTTTGCGTGGCTTTTTTATGGGTTATTGATGTGCCGTCGGGGGCAAGAGAGCCAGACGGAGTGGTTTCTTGGATAGTTTACGCACCACTAACTACAAGTTAGCAGTAGCGGGGCTGATACCACAGCTTCAATACAGCATTGCCAACAACTGGGATATGGACATTTTTGCCCAATCCTTCTTTGCTGACATCCCGAATATACGTCAGAGAAATAGCCTTACTTTTAGATTGCGGTATAGTTTTTAAGATTTTTATTTGTCCGAAATTATTGTTTAATGATTCTCTTATTAACAACCAAACCATTTTCAAAATAGATTTGAATGTTGTAAGTGCCTTTGGCAAGTTTCGATACATCAATTGTCTTACCGGACAAAGATGTCTGTTCTATTAATAGTTTACCTTGGAAGTCAATGATATTATAATTTTCTGCTTTATAACCCAACGTATTATGAATATACACATAATCTTTTGCCGGATTGGGATAGACAAGTATTTTATCGGCTAACATTTCTTCAATACCGGCAGCATCAAGCAATGATAAACTACCGTAAGCTTGAAATGCCTCGGTCATTGGAAAATTTAACACAACTTGTCTTTGTAGATTAGTGTCCATTTCCACTATGGAATTATCCCAAATATACAGCATGTTGCCGTTACCAATGTTTAAAAATTTTTGTCCGAAACTGCCTTTTGAAGGTTCATAAGAAGCAACGCAACCCCCGTAACCATTTGAAGCAGAATATATACCCAAGGTATGCCCATAAATATCATGATAATGTCTTGAAATACCATATAAAGTGCCATTGCATTCTGACAATTCCATGCCACTATCATCAAAGTTGGTCTTGCTTGAATAATAGGTTTCCGAATATGCCTGATTGACTTGTAAGGTTAATAAATCAAAAGCAAACATACCTCTTTCCGGAGGCCAACATAAACAAGCACAATTAGAAAAACCATAGAGTTTACCATCTAGCTCGCTTAATTCACTATTAAGCCCTATTATTCCGGTAGATTCGTCTGTTAGTTCTTCCAAGGTATAATCCGTCGGATTGATTCTTATAAACTTCATTTCGTTCAAAGTATAATAATAGCCATTAGAGGCTTTCATTAGTCTGACATCAGGCGCTATATTTACAGCATAAGAATTCAGCGTATCAACTTGATGTGTCGTCAAATCTATACCTATTAAACTGTTGTTTTCTAAAAAAATTATTTTGTTTTGGTCAATCAACAATTTGCCAAAATAATGGTAACTATTAAAATTGTATAAAACCGTCATATTACCGTGATCCAATTCGTAAATGGTGCCGAAACCATGGTTGCCACCTTTTTTGGTTAAGCCGTATATTTTACCATTCAATTGGGTTAACTGCCCGTAAGGCATCGAACCGTATGGGGTTGCATTCAAATTTTTAAGCGTCAAATAGGTAGTGTTTTGAAAATCATAAGAGAATATTTCACCGAACTTGTATGTCCCGCCGTTGTAAGCTATGCCTAATAACTCACTGTTATTTGTAGAGGTTATAATATTGTTATAAGGTCTGTAACCAATATTATAATTATACAATTCGCTGACACTATTTGACACCAAATCATAAGCAAATAATGAGTTGCCGGCAAATCCGGTTAAGTAATTACCTGTTAATGAAATACCTCCGCCTCCCGGTTTGCCTACAACAGGTTGTCCCTGATTAAAAGTATATAAATATTGATAAGTTTGATTACTTAAATCATAAACATATAAGGTAGCATTTTCTTCCTTAACACCGTATATTTTGTTATTGTAAATGACTTGTTGCCCTGAAGGATAACCGCCTGTAAAATGATATAAGATATTGACAGATTGTGTATTCAAGTTATATTCAAACAATATACCGTAATCATTATTATTCTGTGCTTGAGGTTTTGAAGCAATGGCACCATATATTTTTCCGTTATGTAAAACCGGTATGTTATATAAATAACTATTATACAAATACAATTCTTGGTGGTGTGTAAAATGGTGTAGAATATTAAGCGTATTGTTATCAGTATTAAAATCAAATAAGGTAGCACGAGTAATTCCGTATAAATGATTGTTGTTACCTGTTAATCCGATATTGGGATGATTGAATAATTGACTATCTTGATATAAAATATCAAATTGTCCCGTTGTCAAATCATAAGCATAAATAATTGATTCATCTTGATTTTCATCGGGATTTGTGGCAATACCATATAATTTATTGTTCATCATTACCAAGGGACTATTGGGTTTGACAGTTGCTATGCCGGTAAATTGGTAAATTACTTGAAAAGTATCGGTAGATCGGGTAAATTTGAATATAGCCCCCGACGGCACCAAATTATTTTGCAAGAGTAAACCGTAATATGTATCATCATCACCGGTTACCATACCGTAAAGCGGATATTTTCCCGGATTTTCTGTTGCCGTAAAATTATAATACGGGCTGAATTGTCCATTGATAATGGTATATAAATAACCGTCGCCGGTTGATCCGTCAAAACCGTAAGAACCCAGTAAATCCGGAATTTGTGCTGAAATGTTATAACCGGCGAATAAAATGCTGAAAAACAGGATAAACTTTTTCATAAAAAACAATATTTTTGATAAAATTACAAAAAATGTTTGCTAATTAAAAATTTATCATCACAAAATTTTATCAATATTTTATCTCTTTCTATTGTAACATTTGTTATTCATAGGCGTCTTTTAAATATTAATCAAAAAACTACTTATGCAAAAAATTCTCGCTATTACACTTTTATTTGTTGCTATGCACCGGACACAGGCGCAACAGGAAATATATATTTCAGGGCAAGTTTTGGATTCTGTTTCAAATCAAGGATTGGAATCATGCGCAGTAGGATTTTTTAATGACCAAAAAGAATTGGTTACCGGCACTGCCACCGACCATAAAGGCTATTTTGAAATAGGTATGAAACCGGGCAAATATCAAATGGTTTTAGACTATATCGGGTATCAAAAGAAAAGTATGCCGGTTATTATCCGGCAAAACAACCAATTTTTAGGCACTTACAAACTTTCGCCTGATAAAAACCTGTTAAAATCGGTTGAAATCAAAACCAAAAACAAAGCCTTTAAAGTAGATAAAGATGTATTTATCGTGTCTAGAAAAATGAAAGTGGCTGCCGCCAATACCAATGATGTTCTTGACAAAATACAAGGCGTCAGTTATGACCGCTACAACAATCAAATCAAAGTAGATGGACAAACCAATATCAAAATCTTAGTCGATGGCTTGGAAAAAGACCCCGATTATATCCAAAACCTGAACCCCGATAGGCTCAAAAAAGTAGAAATTATCCGCGACCCTTCCGGCAAATATGCTTTGGATGGTTATACGGCGGTCATCAATGTTATTTTAAAGAAAAACTATACCGGACTGGAACTCAACCTTTCCTCACAAAGTGTTTGGGATACCGATGTTGCCGATAAATCCCACTTGATGCCGATGAGTTATACTTACGGCGGACTGACCTATACCTACAACAAAATCAATATTTATACGCAATACAATCTCTACAGTAATGACTTTAATTTTCCTACTACCACAGTTTACAAATACCAAGACGGCAGCACGATTAAAAAATTGAATGGCAACACCAATAATATCCTCAAACAAATGTTAGGAGACCGGCTGACTTTGGGTATAGACTATTATCTCAATCCGCGACATACTTTGAGTTTTGAATCGGGATTTGGTAATCTTTTCAATCAAAAAGACCAAACCAACCTGCAGTATGATGTCATAGAAACACACCCTTCAAGTCCGGATATGCAATATCAACTTCAAGATATATTGAATGGCAATTCAAAATCCAATTATCAATCGGTTTTTTATATCGGAAAATTCAATGAACAAAACGAATTGCGTATAGATGCAAGTTTATCCCATTACGAAGGAAGCAGAGACAATCGTTTTTTAACAAATAATATTTTATTCAGGTGCGAACAATCTTCTGATACTAAAAACAGTTTTAAATTTAATACCGAATACACTCGTCAACTGAATGAACACAGTTCTCTTCAAACCGGCTACGGCTTTTACCGGCAAAAAAGTGCCAATGATTTAACGATCATCACCAGCAACCAAACGAATGCACCCGGTTTTGAATTGACCGATATGCGACACAAACTTTTTGCTTACTACGGCTACAAATTTAATAAAGATTGGTCACTCAAAGCCGGTATAGCCGGCGAAATCAGTCAACCGGAAATTTTTGGCACCAAAACTACTTATATGATTTACCAACCATATTTGGATGTTAAGCATAAACTGTCTAAAAATATAGGCATCAAATTAAAATACCGCACCGAAAGTGATTATCCCGGTTTATCACAAGCCAATCCTAATCCCGTATATATCAATCCGCAGACCGTTCGTAAAGGCAATCCTGCATTGGCGCCGGCGGTTACACACAAATTGGGCTTGCGTTTTGACTTTTTCGGTGGTAGTTTGTTTGCAGAGCCATATTATCATTTCTCAAACAATTATATCGGTGAAATTGCCCGTTTACGCAACGATGGTATCATAGAACAAACCTATGAAAACATTGGTCGTTACCGACATTATGGTGTTAAAGGAAATGTAGCGGTACCATTTAGCAAACAAATTTTTTGGCAAACCAATTTTGATGTCTATCACAGCAGCATCAAATATCAAAATGACACCAATGCTTTTAATGATTACAATTTGGAAAGCAACTTGGTTTATGTCAACCAACCCAAAGGACTTACGTCGGGATTTATCTACCAGCGCGGTATGAACAAATATATCAGTCCGCAAGGATATCACAAGTGGAATAATGATTTTTTAGGTTTTCTCGTTCAAAAATCCTTTTTCAAACGCAAACTCAATCTGATGTTGCTCTATATGTTACCGGTAGATTTCGGTGTGAATTATGTGCAAGAAGAATACACCCAAACTTTGCAATACGAAAGTTTAACCCAATATGACATTCATTTGCTAAAAAATGTCGTGGTATTCCGATTGAACTATCGTTTCAGCAAAGGAAAAACAACGCGAAAAACGAAAAAAGATATTGAAGACGACAGCCCGAAAAAAGAGAAAAAGGGGATTTTTTAAAAATCAGATATAAATATCCCTTGTATATTTACTTTACTTGGCAGCTTGCAATAAAAAAATCTTACTTTTGCATACTGATTAAATATTTATGCAAAAACATTCGGATAAACCAACTGCACAACTTTTATCAGCCGCTTTATTGAAAGCCGGCATACGAGATATAATTATATCGCCCGGCTCGCGAAATGCGCCTTTGATTATTGAGTTGACCAATCAGCCGGTGTTTCACAATTTGAGTATAGTTGATGAACGTGTAGCGGGATTTTTTGCTTTGGGTATGGCGCAACAAACAGGTCGTCCGTCGGTTTTGGTTTGCACATCCGGGTCGGCGTTACTCAATTATTATCCCGCTATTGCCGAGGCTTTTTACAGTCATATCCCTTTGATTGTCGTGAGTGCCGACCGTCCGCAAAAATGGATTGACCAAGGCGAAGGACAAACTATCAGACAGCATGAAGTATTTAAAAATCACAGTTGGTATAACACTACTTTGTCTGAAACCGGAACGGAACAAGATTTATCAGAGATAAAAACAGCCGTTGAAACCGCTATCAATCAACGCGGTCCGGTGCATATCAATATGCCTTTTGACGAGCCGCTTTATCAAACTGTTGAAAAAGATTTACCTGATATAGGAAATATTCAAACGGAATTTTCCGGCAAAATTTACGAGGTAGCTTTTTTAGAACAATTTGAACAAAAATGGCAAGCGTCCAAGCAAAAAATGATTTTGGTCGGGCAACACAAATCGTCGGAATTTTTGCAATTGCAACTCAACAAATTGGCAGAAGATCCGTCGGTCATCATTTTGACTGAAAATATTGCCAATGTTACCCATGACAAATTCATCAATAATATTGATCAAGCCATATTTTCGTTAGATGACGACCAACTCAATGACTTAAAACCGGATATTTTGATGACTATCGGGCGCAATATCGTGTCTAAAAAAGTCAAGCAGTTTTTGCGCAAACACCAACCCAAAGAGCATTGGCACGTGGAAAAAACCGCTTTACCACCCGATACTTTTGAAGTATTAAACCAACATTTTGATTCGTCGCCCGAGATGTTTCTAAGTCAGTTTTTGTTTTTAGTAAAGCCGGTAGTTTCCGATTATCGTCAACAATGGCTCGATATCAAGCAAAAACATAAACTGCTACATCAACAATTCTTACAGCAAACCGGATTTTCAGACTTGAAAAGTTTTGAGCTTATTAGTCAAAATATCCCTGCCGGTTATATCGTGCAATGGGGCAACAGTTCAACGGTTCGTTATGCACAATTGTTTGATTACCAGCCGGATATTACCCATTTTGCCAATCGTGGCACCAGTGGTATAGACGGTAGTGTATCAACGGCAACCGGAGCAGCTTTTGTTTCTGACAAACCGGTATTGTTAGTTACCGGAGATATTTCATTTTTATATGACAGTAACGGCTTATTGCATGCATATATGCCGGATAATTATAAAATTATTATCATCAACAACGGTGGCGGTGAAATATTTAATTTTATACCCGGACCTTCTCAAACATCTGCACTTGATGAATTTTTTGTAACCAAACAACCTTATGAGGCTTTGTATTTTGCTAAAATGTTTCATTTCGGATATCAAAAGGTCGATAACTTGATAAATTTAGAATTTGCAATCAGAAGTTTTTTTGACAAAAATGATCAACCGCAAATATTGGAAATAGATACCAAAGCAGTCGATAATGCAGGAATTTTGAAAGCCTATTTTTCGGCGGTTAATTGATAGAAATTTTACCAATCTTCGACGCGGTGTGCATCAAATTTTAAAAAGATAAACAAAAGTAAGGTAAATCCCCAAAGAGAAGAGCCACCGTAGCTTAAAAAAGGCAAAGGAATACCGATAGTAGGAAAAAGACCGATAACCATCAGCATATTCAAAGCATAATGAGCAAACAAAATGGCGATTAATCCGTATCCGACGATACGCGAAAATTTTTGTTTTTGTCGTTCGGCCAAAAAGACCAATCGAATGATTAAAAAAGTGTAGAGCAATACAACTGTTAGTGTGCCGAGAAAACCCCATTGTTCACCGATAACGGTCAAAATCCAATCGGTATGTTGTTCGGGAATATAATTACCTTTGGTCTGTGAGCCTTTTAGCAGACCTTTACCGTTCAATCCGCCGGAACCAATGGCAATTAAGGCTTGTTTTAAATTGTACCCGGTGCCTTTATCATCTTTTTTCTTTCCCAAAACAATTTCAATCCGGTTACGTTGGTGCGATTTTAAAACTTTGTGAAAAATAAAATCCGTTCCCAATATACTCAATATTGAAACGGATAAAATAAATAGAGCGGGTATCCAAAATATTTTTTTTAATATTAAATAAGTAATCATATTGATAAGAATAAAAACACCTATTGTTACGGGTAAAATTTTTTGTTGTCCGAAATAAATGGTTGTAGCAAATAGTACTGTGATTAAAATTGCCAATAGATAATACATTATACTTAAACCGTCTCTGTAAAAAACCAAAAACAGAGATAGAAAAATAATGGCAGAGCCTAAGTCAGGTTGCAGTAAAATAAGCAAAACAGGTACTAAAATTAAAGCAGATGCTTGCAAAAAGTTTTTAAAATTAGTGAGTTTAAAATCCGGTTCTGTCAGCAATTTTGCCAAGCCTAAAACCGTTAGCAATTTACCGAATTCTGCCGGCTGAATACTGAAACTGCCAAATCGGAACCAAGATCTGTTGCCGTTGATATTAGCACCGGCAATCAAAACCAAAATCAGTAAAACAATTCCGATAAGGTATAACAAAGAAGCATTATTTTTGATATTTTTTATTGAAGTAAAACTCAATAGAATAACAAAAATGTAACTAAAAGCAAGCCAAAGGGCTTGTTTGCCGTAGAAGCTTTGCAAAATATTTGTGTGTTCTTGATTGTAAGTAGCCGAATAAATACTGACAATGCCTATAAACACAAGCAAATTATACAGCAAAACGCTGATCCAATCATAATCAAATATACTTGCTTTTCTGCTACTGTTCATTTTTATTATGATTTATTTTTGGATAAATATATGTTAAATCCGTTTTTAATACACGGTTCAGCAGGTCTGTACGAGTGATATTACCGCGCAAATATTTTTCTATAATCAAAGTAGCAATGGGGGCGGCAACCGTGGCGCCGTATCCGCCGTTTTCAACAAAAACGGTAACAGCGATTTTTGGTTTGTCTTTAGGTCCGAATGCCATAAAAATTGAATGATCAGGTAATTTGATGATTCTACCGTTAATACGGGTTTTGTTTTCGCTGGTTCCGGTTTTACCGCACAATTCTATATCCGGCAATTGGCTGTTTCTGGCGGTACCGTATTTATACACTGCTGCCATTCCGTCAATGATTTGTTTAAAATATTTCGCATCTATACCTGTTTGCTTCGGTTTAAGGTAAAAGGAATCTATATCTTTTTGACTATCGTTAATTCGTCTGATAATATGCGGTGTATAATAGTAGCCTCTGTTGGCAATAGCTGCAGCGACATTAGCCAATTGGATAGGAGTTGTCAGGACTTCGCCTTGTCCGATACCGTTTGAAATGGTATAACTGGCATACCAGCGTCCTTTGCCGTAATAGTGGTCATAAAATTTACTATCCGGAATAAATCCTTTGGAACCGACAGGCAAATCGGTATGCAGATAATGTCCCAAACCGAAACGAGCTAAATAGTCGTGCCAAACATTTAAACCTTCGGCAGTTGTAGCATATTTTTTAATGATATTGAGATAAGATTTTGAAAAAAACGTATTACAAGAGCGTTCGATAGCCCAAGGCAGATGAACCTTTCTACCGTTGGCGCCGCAGTGACAATACATATGACTATGCCTGCCGTATGAAAATCCGTGATTACACACAAAACCTGTCCAAGGTTCAATGACTTGTTCTTGTAAACCTATTAGTCCGTTGAGCATTTTAAAAGGAGAACCGGGCGGATATTCCCCTTGCAATCCGCGGTCCAGTAAAGGATTGTTTATTTTATCTCTGAAAAGTTTGTTAAAATTTTTTGAACTGTTGCGTCCACTTAAAAATTCCGGCGGAAAACTCGGTGCTGTTACCAAAGCTAATATTTCACCGGTTGCCGGTTCTATGGCAATGATAGCGCCACGTTTGTTTTGCATCAATGAATCACCAAAAATTTGCAAGTCAATATCAATACTCAATTGCAAATCTTTTCCTACTTCCGATTGTGTGTCATATTTTCCGTTTTTATAACGTCCTATTTTCCGGTTAAATTTGTCTGTGAGAAAATAACGAACCCCTTTTTTGCCCCGAAGTACTTTTTCGTAAGATTTTTCAACACCTGCTTTTCCTATTAAATCACCCGGCATATAAAACGGGTCTTTTTTGAGTTCACGTTCGTTGACTTCACGAATAAAACCCAATACATTGGCGGCAGATTTGGTATGATATTTCCTAATGGCACGTCTTTGAATAAAAAATCCCGGAAATTTGTATATTTTTTCTTGTAGTAGAGCAATCTCATTTTTATAAAGTTTGGGTACAATCAAAGAGGCTTTACTACGTGAATATTTTTTAGCACGTTTTAAGGCTTTAATAAGTGTTTCTTTATTAATTCCGGTATATTTTAAGAATTCGATAGTATCAAATGCTCTCATTTGTTTCGGAATCGCCATAATGTCATAAATAGGTAAATTGCTGACTAACAGTTTTTTGTTTCTATCATAAATATAACCGCGTTCCGGTATGATATATTCTTTTTTGACGGCATTTTTAAGAGCTAAATCTTTGTATTCTTTGTCTAAAATTTGCAAGTAGAAAAGCCGTCCGATAATAGTTATGGATGTTAGTAGAATCAAGAAAATAACAACAATGGCTTTTTGATTCATTTTTTAGCGGGATTAAAAAAAATAAGATCGAAAAAAATAATAAATATTAAACTGATAATTGTATTAATCAGAATACTTTGTAATTTTGAAATAACCAATCCGGCGTTAAAGGCATCTAGAAAAAAAATCATAATGTGCGCCAGTGAAATAAAAACCCCAAAATAAATAATTTTTTGCAAGGAATTGATTTTGCCAATGTTAATTTCTTGTATTTTTTGAACAGGATTTTTTGATGCCATAAAATAAATTTTTCTCATATAAGTAATAAAAACGGCAGTTGCTGCAAAAATACCACCTGTATTTGAAACTAAATCTATAATCAATCCTGTAACAAAAGCTGCAAATAAATTTAGAGATTCACTTTTGGATAAAGGTAATATTAAAAAGGGATAAATGAAAACAATCGGTGTAAAATGATTGAAAAGCCGAATATGATTAAACCAAATAATTTGCAAAATCAAGAAAACAAGGAGAATTAATATATATTTAATACGAAAACTCATGGTTTTATCTATTATATTTTAAAGAATCTATTTCAGATTTAAAACGGTTTTTGATGATATAGACAGGTCCTAGGGAAGTCATATCGGTAAAACTTTTGATATGTATTTCATAGCTTTTTTGTCCGTGTACCAATTGGTATCCGGTAATTCTACCGATAGGGATACCTTTTGAAAAGATACCGGACATACCACCTGTGATAATTGTATCACCTATCTCTATAGGGGCGTTTACCGGCAAATCAATTACCTCAAAACTGTTGGGGTCTTTGCCTGACCATTGCAAAAATCCTGAATAGTTTGAATGTTTTAGAGCTACATTAATTTTCAAATTTTTATTTAAAATGGAAATAACTTTAGCATAGTGTTTTGAAGTTTTTTGTACAACTCCGATAATACCGTTTGTAGAAAGAACGCCGGAGTCCGGTTGTATGCCGTCAATTTCACCTTTATTGATAAGTAAAGTGTTATGTTGCAAGCTACATTGATTACTGATAACAAATGCCGGAATATAAGTATATTGATCTGGTATTGAAGCAGGTAAAGTAGTTATGTCAGGTATTTTATGTTGCAATTGTTCAAGTAACTTAGCATTTTGTTTGAGTAATTTTTTGTTATATGATTTTAGATAAAAATGTTTTTCAACTGTATGTATCGTATTGTTTACAGCACCGGCAAATTCAATTTGAAAATTATGTAATTTTAATTGGGCATAATCATGTGTTTTTATGGTTAAAATAAAGGCAATTAGTTCTAAAAAAACAAAAATTAAAAAACTTTGTTTGTTTGAGAGATATCGTAATAATCTAATCATTTAGCCCGAAAATTTAATAGGATTACATACACAAATTAATTAGCGCAACAAAATAGGTTTATATTTTTTAAAATATTTCAAGGCTATTCCGGTTCCTCTGACAACTGCTCTTAAAGGGTCTTCTGATATATAAACAGGTAAATTTGTTTTTGCCGAAATACGTTTATCTAATCCGCGCAATAAGGCGCCTCCACCGGCAAGATAAATCCCGGAATTGTAAATATCTGCTGACAATTCCGGAGGTGTTTTTGACAAAGTTTCCAAGATAGCATCTTCGACACGCAGTAATGATTTATCGATAGCTTTGGCAACTTCTTTGTATGTAACTATAATTTGTTTTGGCTTACCGGTCAACAAATCACGTCCTTGAATAGGAATATCTTCCGGTGCATTTTCAAGTTCGTCCAAAGCAGAACCTACTTCTATTTTAATACGTTCGGCGGTTTTTTCACCTACATCCAAGTTGTGTTGTGTCCGCATATAATATTTAATATCTTCGGTAAAGACGTTGCCGGCAATTTTAACGGATTTTTCAACGGCTATGCCACCGAGAGCTATTACGGCAATTTCAGTGGTACCACCACCTATATCAATTATCATATTGCCTTTGGGTTTGGTAATATCGACGCCCATACCTATAGCTGCCGCCATAGGTTCATGAATCAAATATACTTCTGTAGCATTAACTTTTTCGGCAGAATCACGTACAGCACGTTTTTCTACTTCCGTAATTCCGGATGGAATGCAAATTATCATTTTTAATTTCGGCTGAAATAAGCGTCCTTTTAAGGTAGGAATACTTTTGATTAGTTCTTTTATCATCATTTCGGAGGCTTCAAAATCGGCAATAACACCTTCCTTTAAAGGTCTGATAATTTGAATATTTTGGTTGGTTTTGCCTTGCATTAATGCTGCATCAAGACCTACGGCAATTAATTCGTTTTTTCTTGGATCTTTGGCAACAATGGAAGGACTATCTACTACGACTTGATCTTTATGAATTATTAATGTATTGGCTGTACCTAAATCTATGGCTATTTCTTCTGTCAGAAAATTAAAAAATCCCATTTTTCAGTTTGTTTGTTTTATTAATAAATGCCTATTTGAATGAAAGTTACAAATTTATGAAATATTTAGATGAATATTGTAATATTTTTTATTTTTTTTCGTCATTAGTCAAAAATGTTTTGTATTTTGAATTTTATATTTTGTAAATTAGCTAACGTTTTTATGAGGAAATTATTTTTTGAAAAAGTAGAGTGTTTGAAATTTGCCGGTAAATCATTAAAAAGTAATCTGTTACGAACTTTGTTGTCACTTTTGGGTGTTAGTGTCGGGATTTTTTCAATTGTAGCTATTTATTCGGCAATTGATGCGTTGAATCAAACGGTGATGAATTCAATGAATAAATTCGGACAAAATACACTATACATTACAAAAGTTAGTTTTATGGGACAGTCAAATGTGCCTCGTTGGAAACGAAAAAATTTTCCTTTTCCGACTTTTGATGAATATAAATTTTTACAAAAAAAATTATCACGTACAGATGTAAAAGCCATAACCTTTCGTGTTTTTTTACCTGCAACCAAATTAACCGTACCGGGAGGCGAATCGGTTTTTGGAGCAGAATTAATTGCCGACGGGTCCGAGTATCCGGATATTCAAACTTTGGAATTTGCATCAGGTAGATTTTTTAACAAAGCCGAGGAAGAAAAGGCTTCGCCGGTTGTTGTATTGGGAGCAGATATTAAACAAGCGCTTTTTGCAGATCAACCGGCTCTTGGCAAGACTATCAGGATTTATGGCAAAAAACTCAAAGTGATAGGTGTGTTGAAAAAAGAAGGAGAAAGTATAGGTCCGGGCAATGACGGCAGAGTTTTTATTTCTGACAACTTTGCACGGAGCATCGTCGTACCGCACAAATCATTTACCGCTATTATTGTTGCACCTAAACCCACGGCTGAAATAACGAAAGTTGTTGACCGAATTAGAATATTATTACGTCAAAAAAGAAAATTGCAACCCGGTGAAATTGATAATTTTTTTGTCAATAATATCAATACGGTTAAAGAACAAATTGATAAACTGACATCAATATTACGTTTGGGTGGTGGTTTTTTGGCTTTGTTTTCGCTTTTAATCGGAGCTTTTGGAATTGCAAATATTATGTTTGTATCGGTAAAAGAACGGACGAATCAGATTGGCATTCAAAAAGCTTTGGGTGCAAAAAAATCATTTATTTTATGGCAATTTTTGTTTGAATCGATGTTTTTGTCTATGATTGGCGGTTTGATTGGTATTTTCTTGGTATGGTTAGGAACAAAAATTGTTTCTCAAGTTTCGGAAAGTATAGATATTCGATTGACATTGCAAAATATTATTTTAGGACTATTAATATCATCAATCATAGGTATTTTTGCCGGTTTGTGGCCTGCATGGAAGGCGGCACGTCTTGATCCTGTTGAAGCGATAAGAACGGGGGGATAATTTTTTTATTGAAAAAATTTTTCAATAACTTGACAAGAACAATTTTTTTGTTGTATCTTTGCACCACAATATCGCGGGATAGAGCAGTAGGTAGCTCGTCGGGCTCATAACCCGAAGGTCGCAGGTTCGAGTCCTGCTCCCGCTACTGAAAAAAACACGCCGGAAACGGCGTGTTTTTTTTAAATATTCAATTTATTATTTATTTTCTTCGTCACTAATGATCATAAATTCGGTTCGTCTGTTCATTTGGTGTTCTGCTTTGGTACATTTGACACCGTCTGAACATTTATTTACCAATCGGCTTTCACCGAAACCTTTGGCTTTAAGACGTTTGGGGTCGATGCCGCTTTTAATTAGATATTGCATAGTTGTCATAGCGCGTTTTTGAGAGAGACTTAGATTATAGGCTTTGCTTCGACGACTATCTGTATGTGATTCCATACTAAGTTTGATTTCAGGATATTTTTTCATCATCTCAGCAATTTTATCTAATTCTTTAGCAGCGTCAGGTCTGATGTCCCATCTGTTTACATCAAAGTATATTGGGTTTAATTTCAATTTATGTAAGTAAACATATTGTTTATTCGGTTTTATCCAATTTACGGTATCCTTGCCTAGTTTATGTTTATAATTTAAACGTTTTGGTAAATAATTCTTTTTTCTAAATTCAAATTCATAATAAACTTCTTGTTGTTGATTTGGAGGAACTAAAAATTCTATACAACCGTTTGATTTGGTATATGTAACATATTGTTCATTGGCATGGTTATGTCCGTAAATTTTTATTTCTACACTGTCAAGCAATTTTTTTGTATCATAATCGGCAACACAGGCTTTAATTTTTTTATTTTGTATTAATACGACATCTTTTTCGACACGCGATTTAGTGCTGTTAAATGTATTAAATTTAAGAATACCATCTTCATATCCTTTGCGGTGAGCCACGATTTTATAATTTTTTTCAGGATCTAAAAGAAAAGTAAAATGCCCGTTGAATAAAGAATATTTAGTTTTAATAAGTTTTTCGTTACTATATAATTCAACTCGGGCATTTGGAACGATATAACCATTATTATCTTTGGTATAAGCGACAAGATATATAAAAGGTCTGATCATTTCAGTTGGTCTAAACATATAAATATCATCAAAACCTTGTCCACCCAATCTGTTTGACGAGATAAAACCTTCGTCATGAGCATCGTTGATAACAAATGCAAAATCATCTTTGGAACTGTTGTATGGAAGCCCCATGTTTTTTAGCATAAAAAATCTGCCTTGCGGTGTATAAAAAGCTACGAAAATATCCAGTCCGCCCAAACCGGCGTGTCCGTCAGACGAAAAGAATAAATTGCCGTTTTGATCTACATAAGGAAAAGTCTCCGTTCCTTCCGTATTGATATTTTTGCCTAAATTTTCAGGATATCCCAATTTCCAATTTTTATTAACTTTTGCTTTATAAATATCAGATTTACCTAAAGTTCCGGGCATATCGGATACAAAAAACAGATATTTTCCGTCTTTGCTCAAACAAGGGTGTGCGCAATTATATTCATCACTGTCGAAATGAATTTCTTCGGGTTGAGACCAAGTGCCGTCTTGTTGTTTGAGGCTTCTGTATATTTTTAAATTATACTCTCTTAAATTATGTTTTTTTTGCGGATTCATATTATTGCGCGTAAAAAACATCACGGTATAATCGCTATTAAAAGTAGGGCTACTTTCATGATAATTGGTATTGATAGCCGTTGAAAATCTTCGATTATAGACAAAATCATTTTGTTCATGACGGTTCGCAAGCATCAAATCGGTAAATGGCAAGTTATCGTACGAGGAACGGCGTTTGCCATTGGCAGAAATATTATTTGAGGTATATACAATTTGATTGTTCTCATAATAAGTACCGCCATATTCGGTATATTCACTGTTAATTGATAGACCGTATATTTGCGCTTTATTACCTTCGCGCTTTACTTTTTCTACAATATCCAATTCTTTAAAAAACTCTTCCAGACGACTATCGCTCATGCCGGATTTTTGTTTGTAAGTAGTCATCCATTCAATAGATTTATCGTATTTTTTATTCTGACGTAAAGCCATAGCATATCGATAATAATAAATCGGTTCATCATCAGTATCATAAACAGCTTCGGAATACCATTTTTCTGCCTCTTCCGGTTGACTGATTATTGAGTAAGCATCACCGAGTTTCTTATAAATATAAATAGCATCACGACGATCTCGTCTTAAAATCTTTTTGTAGGCTTTAATAGCTTCTTGAAATTTGAATAAGTCAAATAACTTGTCGGCTACTTGAGTTTTATTTGATTGTCCTAACCCCGTAAAAAATACAAATACAAAGAATAGGCTTAATAAATGTTTTATTTTCATATATGACTGATTTATTTTGTATTGAATTTGATTGATAGTGCAAATATATATATAAAATATATATAAATAGTTATAATTTTTATATATTATAACATTTTTTGCATTTTTTTATAAAATAAATCTTGTATTACAGCTTTTGTTGTGAAAAATATTACTTGTTATTTTTGGTATAAGTAATAATATGCGAAAAATATTTTGGTTTTGTTAGAACATATAAAATATTACATTATTATTATACAAAACTTTGAAAATTCGCATTTGTACTGTTATCTTAAAATGCAAAAATATCCGAACTGTTATGATATAAAATACATTCAAGTTCATCACGTTTCATTTGATAAATTTTTGTTAGTTTTTCGATAATTTGATTGATATACGCGGGTTCATTTCGTTTTCCTCTGTATGGGACGGGTGCCAGCCAAGGCGCATCAGTTTCAACAACTATCTGATGTAGTGGAATTTGATTCAAAAACCGGTCTATTTTGCCGTTTTTGAAAGTAACAACACCGCCGATACCTAAATAAAAATTTAAGTCAATTGCCCGGACGGCTTGTTCAAGCGTGCCTGTAAAACAATGAAAAACCCCTAGTAAATCAGGTGATTTTTCTTGTTCGATGATTTCAAATACTTCGTCAAAGGCATCGCGAATGTGAATACTGACCGGTAATTTTAATTTTTTTGCCCATTGCAATTGGGTTTGAAAAACTTCTTGTTGTTGTTTTAGATAAGTTTTGTCCCAATACAAATCTATGCCGATTTCACCGATTCCGTAATAGTTACCACTGTCGAGTTCTTGTTTGATGATTGTCAACTGTTCCGGATAATCTTCTTTTACAGAGGTAGGATGTAATCCCATCAACGCAAGCATATCGTCCGGATAATCATTAATACATTGTTTCAATGCCGGAATACTACCAACATCAATATTCGGCAAAACAAATTTTTCAATACCAATATTTTTTGCTCTTTGTATTACCGCTTCACGATCCGTATCAAATTCCGAAACAAAAATATGGGTATGTGTATCGACTATCATAGTATTTTTGTTGACAAAAATAGACAATTTTAATGAGTTTATTGTGTGTCTTTTTTTGTATCTTTACTTGTTTCAAAAATCAAATTTATATGTTGAGAATAATAGTCATATTTATCGTTATTACCGTATTTTTTTCCTGTAATAATTTTGACAATCGGAAAAATATTTCAAAAGTAAAAGCATTGGTTGATAATTTTCGCAAACAAGTATCACCTGATGCAAGAGATTTGATTTTTGATACAAATGTGATATACGAACAAGAAAAATTTGTTTTGAAAGGTGTTACCGACTTGCCTGTAATAAAAGAAAAATTGTTTAAATTTTTAAAAACCAAAGGTTATGATGTGGTCGATAGTTTGAATGTATTACCCGAACAAAAATTCAAAAAATATTTGGGAATAACCCGTTTATCAGTAGTAAATTTGCGTGCTAAACCGCGACATACTTCCGAGTTGGTAACGCAATCCTTAATGGGAATGCCATTGTTGATATTTGAAGAGAAAAACGGATTTTATCACGTCAAAACACCTGAAAATTATTATGCGTGGATTGCTGCTGCGGGTGTAATATTGATGGATTCCGTCCGGCTTGCAAATTGGTTAAAATTACCGAAAATAATAATTACAAAGCATTGCGGAAAAGTTTATGATTCGTCCAATCAAAATGCTTGCACGCTTTCAGATTTTGTCTTGAACGATGTTTTCGGGTTCGTACAAATTCAAGATAATTATGCACAAGTCGCTTATCCGGACGGACGTACCGGATACATTAAGAACGATTCGTATTTAACCTTGAGAGATTACAAAGAAAAGTATTTGCATGCAACCAATGAAGATATAACGGATGCTGCGGTTCATTATTCGGGAATTCCTTATCTATGGGGTGGCACCTCGACCAAAGCTTTGGATTGCAGCGGATTTGTCAAAAATGTATATGCACAGTTCGGTTACAATTTACCTCGAGACGCATCGCAACAAGTCAAAATAGGTAAAAAAATTCTGATAACTGATGATTTTTCAGATTTACAAGCCGGTGATTTGTTATTTTTTGGTGTTAATAAAAACGCTGTTGAAAAAATAACGCATGTCGCTCTGCATTTGAGTAACGGGCGCATGATTCACGCTACCGGAGAAGTAAAAATAGAAAGTCTGAATAAAAATGATGCTGATTTTAATTCCGACAGGTATAAAACTTTTTTGCAAGCCCGACGAATAATCGGGTACGTTGAACGCGATTTTGTTTCTTATTATACGCCGCAATGTCCGATGTTAAAATTTGTAAAATGAATTGGATTGTACAACAAAATAAGAGGCTGCCTTTTTGAGACAGCCTCCTTTTATTGAAAAAAAATAGAAAAACTATACAATTCCTTGTGCCAGCATGGCGTCGGCTACTTTGACAAATCCGGCTATATTAGCACCTTTTTCATAGTCAATCCAGCCGTCAGCAGTTTTACCGTATTTGACACAGGCTTCGTGAATATCGCTCATAATTTGTTTTAGTTTGTTATCAACTTCTTCACGAGTCCAGTTCATTCGGATGGAGTTTTGACTCATTTCCAAACCTGATACGGCGACACCGCCGGCATTGGAGGCTTTACCCGGTGAGTATAAAATTTTAGCTTTTTTATAAACTTTGATGGCTTCCGGAGTAGAAGGCATATTGGCACCTTCAGCTACACAGATAACGCCGTTATCAACCAAAGTTTTGGCTTCTTTTTCGTTGATTTCATTTTGAGTTGCGCAGGGTAAAGCGATATCGACTTTAACACCCCAAGGTCTTTCACCTTTATAGTATTTAGCATTGGGATATTTATCAACGTATTCATATATTCTGCCACGTTTGACATTTTTCAGATGCATGACAAAAGCTAATTTATCGGCATCGATGCCGTCGGGATCATAGATATACCCGCTCGAATCGGAAAGTGTAACGACTTTGGCACCGAGTTGAGTTGCTTTTTCGGTTGCGTATTGAGCAACGTTACCGCTACCGGAGATAGAAACGACTTTACCTTTGAAAGAGTCGCCTTTTGTTTTAAGCATATGTTCGGCAAAATAAACGGTTCCGTATCCGGTTGCTTCGGGACGAATCAACGAACCGCCAAAAGCCAAACCTTTTCCGGTTAATACGCCTGTAAACTCATTTTTCAACTTTTTGTATTGTCCAAACAAAAATCCTATTTCGCGTCCGCCTACACCTATATCACCGGCTGGCACATCGGTATTGGCACCGATATGACGGAACAATTCGCTCATAAATGCTTGCGCAAATCGCATAACCTCCGTATCCGATTTTCCGCGTGTGTCGAAATCAGAACCGCCTTTTCCGCCACCCATCGGCAAGGTTGTTAAAGAGTTTTTAAAGGTTTGTTCAAAACCTAAAAATTTAAGAATACTCAAATTAACGGTTTCGTGAAAACGCAAACCGCCTTTGTAAGGTCCGATGGCAGAGTTAAATTCTACCCGGTATCCGCGATTAACTCGTGTTTTGCCTTTATCATCTACCCACGGTACCCGAAACATAATAACTCTTTCGGGTTCAATCATGCGTTCCAACAGCATCTTGTTGCTGTATTTAGGATTTTCCATCATAAACGGAATAATAGCTTCGGCTACCTCACTTACGGCTTGTAAGAATTCGGGTTCATTAGGATTACGATGTTTGGCGTAAGCCATAAATTCATCAATTTGTTTTTGATATTTGCTCATAATATTTACTTTTTTGAATTAAGTTCGGTTAAAATTGCTTAAATATAAAGAAAATATTACAATCAAAAACAAATAAAAGATATAAAATATTAAAGAATTTTGTTTTTTCTTTCAATACAAAAAAATTTTATATGTAACACAAACTTAAATTGAGATTTTGTAAAAAAAAACTACCGAATAAATCCGGTAGTTAATAATATTAATAAAATATTGATTATAAACTATTTAATGATTAGTTGTTTGCTCAACACCAATGAATCTATATGTACTTTGTACAAATAAATACCTTTGGGTAAATGCGGATGCCAGATAATTTGATGTTTTCCTTTTGATTGATTTTTATTGATTATTTCCGTGATTTTTTTACCTTGCAAATCATAAATATCAATAGAAATATTGCTGTTTTTATTCAAATTGTAATCAAAAACTACATAATTTGTTGCAGGATTGGGGTAACAACGAATATCAAATGAATGATTTTCTACAATCGAAGAAGTAGTTGTTTCAAAGGTTAAAGTTTTGGTTTTAGAAATATTATTATTGTCGGTTACCCTAAAAGTTAGCGGCCAAGTATCGATGATACCGGGAGCTGTTCCCTGAAAAATGCCGTCTTTTGAGATAAACATTCCGACCGGGAATGCTTCCGGTTGTAAGGAATAGGCGGTATTACTCGGATTATTGACACCTGATTGACTTAAAATCAAATAATTCTGTTCTCCATCCGAAATTCCAGATGCCCATTGTAATCCCTGCGTAATATTATCGCCGTAATGAAATTCAATATTTCCATTGGGGTATAAGGTAACGGCTACATCTATATTGGCGGTATTGTTACCGAAAAGTGCCGTCTTCCAACGAAATGTGGCATGAGAGGCGTCTCCTTCATAAAAAATACCTTGTCCGGTACCTGAGAATATTTTGAGGTCGGAAGCAAAAATCCCTATCATTTTATGTGTTTTGATAGCTCCTTCCGTTCTCAAATAGTCAAAACCCGGTTCAAAAACAATTGAACCGTCCGTTAGAACATAAAGTTGGTTGTAGAGTTCTCCATAGAAAGGAAAATCAAAATCAAGCTGCCGGCTGCCAAATCCGTCGTCATTATCATTTACACTGATTTGATTGCCGGTTATTGCCGGAAAAGTATTGGAAATATTTTGTTCATTATAGTTTTTGATTAAGCTCCATTCGTAATCCGGATTACCGTTTTGAGCCGTCATAGTATATGAATAGGCTCCTCCGGCAGGGCAGGTTGGTAAAGAGTTAGTCGTGATTTCGGGTGCTTCAAAGTCAATGTTTGCGATAATACCCAATATGGTATCCGTATTATTGCTAATACTGACATTATGCTGATTGCAGGTATAAACTTGCTGGTTATTATCTACAATAGCATAATCGATAATATTGCCGCTTTCCGAATTTGAAGCGTCTCTTTCGTTGACAATCAGAAAAAATTTTGCATTTGTACCGGAGTCTATATAATCTAATAAAGCTGATATATCCAAAGAAAATTTAATAGGTGTATAGTCATAGTTTCCTTTCATCGGATAAGGACCGCCTTGTCGATTAAACAAGGGAAAGTCAATAGTGTATTCAGGTGTGTTACTATTGACATCAGTAGAAACGCCGGCTGATATTTTAATCATTTCACGATTATTGTGTGTCATTTTGACCCGCATTATCAATTGCGGATTTTGATCGTTTTTAACTTTTATCCCAAATACACGATTGCCTACAATACCGCCATCAGACATACTCTCGGCCAGTGTTTTATACATTACATAAGCTTTTCCGTTATCAGCCCACATATCGCCCCAAGAATTAACCATAATCATCGCGCCTTTTTCCCAGTCACGCATATCTACTACACCGTCGTTGTTGATATCTATATTATTGGTGATTTGTCCGTCGCCATTATAATCGTAGCTGATATTATCGTCCCAGCCGACAAAAGTCATGGCATGATTGGCTATAAATCCCCAACTGGTGATAATATTGTTATTCGTTATATTATAGCCTATATTGGAGATGCCGGCAGTAAAATTAACCAGACTACCGGTAGAGGCATTTTCCAGATGATCGTATAACCAGTGTTTTAATGTTAATAGTCCGTCGGGAGTACTGACATCAATAGCAAAATACGTTTTTATCCGGTTGTGCATTCCGGATTCGTATTTGTTGTAACCGCTTAACCAGCCTTGATCACCCAAAGCATCTAAGGCATTGCCGTAAGTCGTTAAATTCGGACAGCCGTTTGCTTTGATGATATCCCAACCGTCAGTGTACCAAGAACCATTATCACCGCTTCCGTTATTTAAAAAATTATAAGTATAATGCGAAGGAAATTGATTCTGCGGATCTGAGGCGGAAGTATTTCGTTCACGATTTATCTCGTACGTAAAATTGTATGCTATACCGCTTGATTGCGCACAACTTCCGTCGGCTTGCTCAATAACAGATCTGAAAAACGGTTGCGTGGTGTTATCCAATGACGTAGGTAAAGTATTGGGACGCCGGTGCAAATCGTCATGCGAAAGTTCTATTAATGGAATAGATGCCAATTCGCTTTCACTTGGAACGCGTACACCACCGATCAACCAAGGCGGCCCATTCGGATCCGGATTAACATTTTTTAAATTTTGAGCTTCGAGTTTTATAGTGATGCTTAATAACATAAGCACACCCGTGATAATAAATTTGTTCATTTGTTTAGTAGTTTTTGCGATTTATATTGTATAGTGTATGTGTTTTTTTTTGG
>JALVKK010000209.1 GCA_027033875.1 Flavobacteriales bacterium | reverse complement strand
AATCGGTTATTTGGTTAATTGAGTGGAAAGCGATAAAGTGGAAAGTGCTAAGTGCAATTTGGGTATTTTATTCACTTTCCACTTTCCGCTTAGCACTTTCCACTTACAACAAAAAAATTCGCCAAGCTTAAAGTTACAAAAATACTCATTGTAAGCTTTAATACTTAACGAATTTTTATGAAAAGTGTTACAGTGAAATTGATTTCAGATGTCAGATTTGCGATTTCAGATGTCAGATTTATTTAGGTCGCTGAGTGTCCCGACCTTAGTCGGGATGTGCCGAAGCAAACGGTTTTTTTTCAAAATAAACGTAAATTAATAGTATGGCAATAATCTGAAAACCTATCGATAAGACAGATCCTTCAAAACCAAATTCTCCAACGTTAAAAATATTATTTTCATTTATTTGAAGATGAATTATAGAATAAGTATTTTGTCCGCTGACATTAAATCCAAACAGACTTTCAAAAAAATTCCAGCTAAAATGTAGGGCGATAGGGAACCAAAGGTTTTTGGTATAAATGTATGATATTCCTAAAAAGATGCCGGCCAAAAAAAGGTCAATCAGCGACAGAATATTAAGATTTGGATTTGCAATGTGCAACAAAGCAAATATAACGGCACTAATAACCAATGCCACATATTTATTGAATGACAGCATTAAATTCCTTAATATATAACCTCTACACAAAAGTTCTTCGGTTATGGCTACCACCACAAAAAGCAAAAAAGAGTAAATAATTTCGGTAATATTTACCTCAAATTTTGAAATTTTAATTTGATTTGTAGCGTAAAGTATTGCAAAACCGCCGAATATAATGAGTAAACCAATCAGCAAACCGTAAAAAATGTCCTTTTTGACATTTTTAAAATGAAGTCCGAGATTTACAAATTTATCATTATCTATTATTTTAACAAAGCCCCAAAGAATAAATATCGTTGCTACCAATGCAGAAGTGGTTATTGTTAATCGTTGTATTGTTGTGAGATGAGTCGGCGGTTGTATGATAGGTAGTCCCATCAAAAGAGCAGTTAATATTTGAAAAAGACCAACACCAATAAAATACGGAACAATTAACAATAATATGCGTTGCCAACCTTTATAAGTCATAATTTTTTTGAAATTAGATTTTTTTACGATTAGGGTGTCGAAGAACTGAATTTATTACAAAAATAGTTTTTTTTTGATTTCAGATGTCAGTTTTTCGATTTCAGATGTCAGATTTTTGTGTTCGTAGAAAGTCTATTTTTTTGATAAATGATGAATTGATGAGTTGTTTCGTTTCATAGAATGTATGTTCGCTGATGATTGTTTATTGCTTCATACTAGATTTACGATTGATGAATTGATGAAATGATGAATTGATGAAGTTTGAATTGAAAGTTGAGTGGGATTAAAACCATTAAGACATTTAGGTCATTAAGAATTTCATTAAGGTTTGGATATCTTAATGTTCTTAATTTCTTAATGTTGAAAAATTCAAATCTCTTATGGTTTTTATTAATTACAGATTTTTTGAAATCCGGTTAAAATGCTACAATCATTTAGGGTACTTGGTTTTTGTAGCTTTTCATGCCTTCTACTATACCGGCATATAAATCTTTACCGTATAAAACAATTAAAAGCACCAACAATGCAAGTATAATTAGTTTTTTATTTTTTTTTAAAATAGCCATACTGTAAATGATTTAAAATATTTTTCTTGTCAAGCTCTATCGACCTATTAATCCTAATTTGAAATTGTCCCAGTCTCTTAGAATACTAAATATTATAATAACAAGTAATAATAGAAGAAGCTTTTTTAAATTTATTTTTTTCATAATGTTTAAATTTTACTTGATACAAAATTATAAAAATTCAGAACAGATATTACTATTAAAACCTTTTCATTATCAATTTAATGATAAAAACAAACAAGAATGTTATGATAAAAATCCATAACAACTTTTTGCTATTTGATTTTTTTTCTTTTTTTGATTGGTGTTCCGGTTTGTGGATTTGTTTTTGAATTTCAGGCAATTCATCAACTTGATAATTATTTATCAAAAAATATCCCAAAGTACGAGGGTGGTCAATAATGTATTGATTGGCATCGAGTTTTCTTACTACCCATAAGACGAGGATATCGCCAATACCGGATAAAATCATAAATGCGGCATAAAAAAACAATAACAAATTGTGATAAATACTTAATGAAATCAGAAGGGGGATGATGCCTAAAATAATGGTTGGCATAGCTACAATTATTCTAAAATGTTTGACTTTGACCGGTTCTTGACAAGTTGCATAAGGCGCTAGCATCTTTATATTAAAGCCAAATTTAACTGACTTCCAACCAGAATGATTATATCTCGCAAAAAAATAGCCATGAATTAATTCGTGAATAACAATACTTATTAATAATATGGTAAAGAAAGCTCCTATATAAAGTAATTTAGTTGACATTAAATAGTTTCTAAAATGATTTTTAAAATAAAAAAAATCGTTTCTGAAAATTATATATCCTATAAGTAATATAAATAAAATAATTATAAGATGAAGTATTAATATACCTTGAGTAAGAGTTTTATTGGATATTTTCTTTTCTATTATAGTCGTCATATCTATAAATTTTGTTAAATGTCTGATATTAAATTAAATAAAATAGTGGTCAATTTTATGACCACTATCATGCGAAATATAAAATAAACTATAGGTTAGACCATTAATAAAACAGTCGCAACACCAAGTGCAAATAGACAAACACCTAAAGCAATTATAAAACCACCTTCAGTTGTTAACAACTCTTGGTGAGATATTTCTGCAACACCATATTTTTCTAGTATCATAATTAAATATTTTTAAATTAATTTTCATTATTTGCAACATATACAATCAATGCGCCAACAGCCACACCGGCTAAATAGCATAGTCCATAAGCAATCAATGGAGCAATTCCCCCCATCAACAGAGCAGGTTTCAACTGTGGTTAATTCTTGTAACCCAATTTGTTTTAAATCTAAACTTTTCATAATTTTTAAGTTTTATAAGTTATACATTCTAGTTTACACAAAACCTTTGTTACGTCTAATAAAGCTTTACCGCGTCCGGTAAATGGTTTTGATACGACAAATGTATATCCGTTCACTGCAATGTCATTGCAGTAAAGCAAAAAGTTTAGATTTTACTTGTCAAAGAACTAAATTTATGACAAAAATAAGGATTTTTTGATTTCAGATGTCAGATTTGCGATTTTCGATTTCAGATTTTTGTAGTTTGTATAAAGTTTTGCTTTTTGATGAATATTTATCACTTCATATCTTGCTTCTGCATATTTTTTATTTTACATTTTTGATTTAAGTGTTTGTATGGTTTTAACAATA
>JALVKK010000208.1 GCA_027033875.1 Flavobacteriales bacterium | reverse complement strand
GCGTCTTTGCACAAACAATTTCAATTTCATTCCGTTTTCAACTTATTCATCTACAAAACAATTGAAATTGACTTTCCCGTTTTAATAAATTCCTACTTAGCCCGTAAGCCTTATGTTTACAGCCCACGACATTTTTCATTGAGAGCCCCTCCTGCAAAAGCTTAACTTTTTTTTATTTTTTTTGTTTTTCCGGATTTTATTTTTAGTATAAAATAGAATTTAAACAGCATATTTAGTTGTTAAAATATTCCGGTTGTAAAAAAACTTAAAAAAATACACAATTGTTTCATTCTCTATAATATAAAACTCAGATTTAGCAGGTTTTGAAAACCTATTATATCTTTTATAAAAATTAAAAATCATGAAAAAACTTATATCACTTATTATAATCATCTTAGGCGTTACAATAACATTTGCTCAATATAGTCTATCCGGCACGATTAGAGATGCCAAAACCAAAGAATCACTTGCAGGGGTCAGTATTTATATCCCTGTCAGCAATCAAGGTACTGCATCTGATTTGGATGGCAAATTCCAAATTAAGAACATAGCACAAAATACTATCGAAATTGTTTATAGTTATCAAGGCTACCAAACACTTCATCAAAACATACATTTTGATACGGCACATAAGGTGTTGAATATCTATATGAAAGAAGCGGTTTTTGAAATGGACGAAGTCATCGTTTCGACGGGATTTAATAAATTGCAAAAAGACAATGTGATGAAAGTCGCACATAAAAGTTTGGCAAACTTAGCTCAAAAAGGCATGCAAAATATTATGGAAGGCATTGCGCAAGTTCCCGGTGTATCCAATTTAAGCACCGGCACAGGTATTGTTAAGCCGGTTATCAGAGGTTTGAGTGGCAACCGTGTTTTGGTTTATAATCAAGGTGTTCGGCTTGAAAATTATCAATTTGGCGAAGAACACGGTATGGGAATAGAAGCTTCGGGTGTAACAGGTGTTGAAGTCATCAAAGGACCGGCTTCCTTACTCTACGGCTCAGATGCACTGGGTGGGGTTGTCTATTTGATACCTGAAAAATTTGCCCCGAAAAATCAGACGATTTATAATTTTAATACGACTTTTTTCAGCAATACAAAAGGCGGACAAAGTACACTCGGCATAAAAACTTCAACGGACAAATGGCAATTTTTGGTACGAGGCAGTGGTAAAATCAATGGTGATTATAAAATTCCGTCCGGCGAAAGCGTTTTGAATACGACCAATAAAGATACCGACTTAAAATTGGGCGTGGGTTATCATCAAACCGGCTATAAAGCGGATTTGCGATACAATTACAATCATACTTTGAACGGCTTGGCTACCGGAACCGGTTTAGAAAACACCAATTATGATTTGACCGGCAAATATCAAGATTTGACCACTAACAACATCAGCTGGAAAAATGATATTAATTGGCATAAATCAAAAATTAAAGCCAATATCGGTTTTTCGCAAGTACGAAGAGCATTAGTTAAGCAAAATACAGATGCTTTTATAGATATGACTTTACAAACCTTAAACTCCGACTTAAAATGGTATGCCCCGAAAACAAGTAATTGGGAATGGATAGCCGGTACGCAAATGATGTGGCAAACCAACAACAATGCCGGACAACATTATTTACTTCCCAATGCGCGAATAGCAAATATCGGCGTTTTTGTCAATATGAACCGCGAATTTGAAACCGGCGTATTACAAGGCGGTATCCGTTATGATTTTAGAAACACACACACCGAAACTATTAATACAAGTCGCTCCGGAATAGATGAAAATGCCGGTAGTTTTTCGGGGGCTTTAGGCTACAAACAAAATTTGGGCGAAAAAATGACTTTACGACTCAATTTAGCGTCCGGATTCAGAGCGCCCAATTTGGCGGAATTGACCTCCAATGGTGAACACGAAGGCCGTATCGAAATAGGTAATCCGGATTTGAAAAACGAACAAAACATTCAAGCGGATATTAACTGGGAATACAACAGTTCGCATGTTGAGTTTTTCGTTAACGGCTTTTACAATCATATCAATCATTATATTTATTTACAACCGGGATTTTATCCGGCTAATATGTTGCCTACTTATGAATACCAACAAGACAACGCTATCCTGTACGGTGGTGAAACAGGCTTGCACTTTCATCCGCATCCTTGGGATTGGCTACATATTCAAAGTAGTTTTGAAACAGTTATCGGCAAAAAACAAACCGGTGAGTATTTGCCGTTAATTCCGGCAGATCAATGGAAAAACGAAATCCGTTTGGTCAACAAACAGCCTTACAAAAACTTTAAAAAATACTATTGGTTTGCAGAAGTCAACCGGACATTTAAAGCCCGCAGTAATCCCGATGAAGATGATTATCCCGCATATACACTTGTCAATACCGGTATAGGTGGCAAATGGCAATTCAAAAAAATGAAAGCCAACTTTTATATCAGTGTTCACAATTTGTTTAACAAAACATATATCTCCAATTTGTCGGTTTTGCGCGAAAGAGATATTCCCAATCAAGGGCGGAATATGATTGTCGGACTTAATTTAACCTTTTAACCGAAATCCCGCTTTGATTTGAAGCGGGATTTTTTTGTATGAATATTATTTTTCAATGTGAATAATGTCATTTATCTGTTATTTTCTGTCGTTTATCAACTCAAAAGCGTCGTTTGTGAAAAAACAAAAAAAAGCATAGATTATTCAAGTACATTTGTGGTGTTAAATATTAAAAACCAAATTATTATGAAAAAATTATTGCTTTTATTCAGCATTTTGCTAATTGCAAACACTTTTACTTCTTGTAAAAAAGAAAAAGAAGAAGAACCCAAACCTTCTAAAGCCGAATTGTTAACTGCCCATGAATGGCTTGGAATTGATTTGGTAACATATACCGATGGGACTCAAACGGATTTTGATGACATGTCTGAATTTTCGTTGTTATTTGGCACAAATAATGACTTTTTTAACTATGATAACGGAGAGCTTTCTTCCTACGGCAAATGGCAATTAATTGACGGTTCACCTGATATTCTCAGATTGTACAATACACATTCTGTTACCGTTACTTTGCCCGACCCGATGTTATATGATTATTTTCAATCCGATAAAAGTGTTAATAATACTCATACGGATTGGAATATTGAAGAATTAACCAAAGATAAATTAACTTTATATATAGAAGGAGATGTAAACGGGGAACATATAAAACTTGTTTTTCATTTCAAAAAATAATTATTAGTTTTATTTCCTTACAAAATCCCGTTTCATAGAGAAGCGGGATTGTTTTTATGAATATTGTTTTTAATGGCAATAATGTCATTTATCTGCTATTTTATGTCGTTTATCAACTCAAAAGCGTCGTTTGTGAAATATCCGAAAAAAA
>JALVKK010000207.1 GCA_027033875.1 Flavobacteriales bacterium | reverse complement strand
TCAACTTCTATTGCGGGTTGTTTAGCCATAGCTTATTTTTTTCTTCCGGTTTTCATTAAGGTATCATAATGACGATTCAACAAATAGGCTTCTGCTTGTTGAATGGTATCCATAGCAACTCCAACCAAAATCAATAGTGATGTCCCTCCATAGAACATAGCCCATGATACTTGCATGCCGGGAAATAAATAGTATGCAAATTTTGGAAAAATTGCAATTAATGCTAAAAATATAGAACCCGGCAAGGTAATTTTAGATAAGATATCATCTAAATAGTTTGCCGTATCTGTTCCCGGTCTCACACCGGCTATAAAACCGTTATTACGTTTTAAATCTTCAGCTATCTTGGTCGTTTGAACGGTAATTGCCGTATAAAAATACGTGAATATGATAATCAATATTGCAAATACCACATTGTACCAAGGGTCAAAAATATTACTAAAGGTTGCTTTGACACTATTTGCCCAATCTGAATCAGAGAATGAAGCAATCATACCCGGGAAAAACATCAATGCTTGACCAAAGATGATAGGCATAACGCCAGCCGCATTCAGTTTTAAAGGCAAATATTGTCGGGCACCGAAAATATTCTTTTCGTAGCCACCTCCTACTGCTCTTCGAGCATATTGAATGGGCACCGGTCTGTATGCTTTTACCAGCATAATACTGGCTGCTATCACCAATAACCAAACGACTATTTCAAACAACAACAACATCGGACCGCCGTTTTGATTGGTTACCCGGTAGGCAAATTCTTGTAAGAACGCCGCCGGTAAACGGGCGATAATACCAACCATGATTAACAACGAAATACCGTTGCCTATACCTTTATCGGTAATTTTTTCACCCAACCACATGGCAAAAATCGTACCTGCTGATAAGATGATAACCGAAATGGTTACAAACAACCAGGTTTGACTAATCAAGAATGCGCTTTTAGGCAATTGATTATATAGATTATATACGTAACTCGGTCCTTGAATCAAGGTAACGGCTATGGTCAACCAACGGGTTATTTGCGTGATTTTTTTATGTCCGCTTTCGCCGGCTTTTTGCAATTTTTGTAAATAAGGAACCGCTATTCCCATCAATTGTACCACAATAGAAGCCGAGATATAAGGCATAATACCCAAAGCAAATATTGAAGCTCGTGAGAACGCACCTCCCGTAAACTGGTTTAATAAATTAAGCAAAGTATTACTTTCGGCTTGTTTACCTAAGTTTGCCAATTGAGTCGGATCAATACCCGGCAATGATACTTGGGCACCAAAACGGTAAACCAAGATTAAACCCAGTGTAAACAAGATTTTTTTGCGAAGCTCTTCAATGCTCCATATTGCTTTTATTGTATCTACAAACTTCTTCATGAAATTAACCGATTATATAAGTTCAACTTTACCACCTGCCGCTTCGATAGCTTCTTGGGCTTTTTTTGAAAATTTGTGAGCATATACGGTAACGGCTGATTTAATTTCACCGCGACCGAGTATTTTCAACAATTCTCTTTTACCAATCAAACCCAGTGCTACAAAGTCATCAAAAGTTACCGTATCTTTGATTTTACCGTTATCAATCAAACTTTGCAATGTGTCTAAATTAACACCTTGATAAGTTACTTTATTGATATTGGTAAAACCGAACTTCGGCGCCCGTCTGTACAAAGGCATTTGTCCGCCTTCAAATCCGGGTGTGCGTGAATAACCCGAACGAGATTTAGCTCCTTTGTGTCCTCGCGTAGCGGTTCCGCCTCTTTTAGAACCTTCACCTCTACCCTTTCTTATATCTTTTTTTACCGAACCTTTTGCCGGTTTCAGATTATGTAATGCCATCGTTTTCTAGTTTTTAATTTCCTCAACAGTGATTAAATGTTGCACTTTATCAATCATTCCTTTTATCTGCGGGGTCAATTCGTGTACACGTTCTTGACCGATACGTCTCAAGCCCAATGCTTCCAAAGTTCTTTCTTGATCTTTGGGTCTGTTAATGATACTTTTGACTTGTTTTACTCTTACTTTTGTCATCATCCAATAATTTATCCGTTAAAAACCTTATTCAGAGAAATACCGCGTTGGTCGGCTACTTTATGAGCATCACGCATATTTAACAGCGCGTCTAGCGTTGCTTTTACAACGTTATTCGGGTCTGATGAGCCATGAGATTTGGTTAAAACGTCATGCACACCGGCAGATTCCAATACGGCACGAACCGCACCACCGGCGATAACTCCGGTACCGGGTGAAGCCGGTTTTAAAAAGATACGCGCACCACTGAACTTTCCTAACTGTTCGTGAGGAATCGTTTTGTTTATAACCGGGACTCTTATCAAGTTTTTCTTGGCATTATCTATTGCCTTTTGAATGGCGTCCGGTACTTCTTTGGATTTACCCATTCCGTAACCGACCACACCGTTTTTATCACCAACAACTACAATGGCTGAAAAACTAAAAGTTCGTCCTCCCTTAGTTACTTTGGTAACACGATTAACGGCAACCAAACGATCTTCCAATTCCAAACCTCCCGGTTTTACTCTTTCTATGTCTTTATAATTATCAAGCATATCTTAAAATTTTAATCCACCTTTTCTGGCGCCTTCCGCCAATGATTTAACACGTCCGTGATATAAAAAACCGGAACGATCAAAAGTTACGGTTTCTATCCCTTTATCCAAAGCTATTTTGGCAATTTTTTCTCCTACCAAACCGGCTTTTTCAATTTTTGTTCCTTTATGCGATGCCACTTCTTTGTCTTTTGACGAAGTAGCAGCCAAAGTTACGCCCTTATCATCGTCTATCAATTGCGCATAAATTTCATTATTGCTTCTGAAAACAGAAAGGCGTGGGCGTTCAGCCGTTCCTTTAACTATCTTTCTGATGCGTTTTTGTATGCGTCGTCTTCTTTCTACTTTATTGAGTTTCATAATTCTTACTTATTAGGCTGTTTTACCTGCTTTTCTTCTGATTTCTTCACCGACATATCTTACACCTTTTCCTTTGTAAGGTTCAGGTTTACGGAATGATCTGATTTTGGCGGCTATATGTCCGATCAATTGTTTATCATAAGAGGTCAATTTTACAATCGGATTTTTACCTTTTTCAGATACGGTTTCAACCTTGACTTCTTTGGGTAATTCAATCATGATATTATGCGAAAATCCCAAAGATAAATCCAATATTTGGCCTTGATTGGAAGCCTTATAACCAACACCTACCAATTCCAATTCTTTGGTCCACCCTTTTGATACGCCTTCTATCATATTAAAAAGCAAAGAACGGTAAAGCCCGTGAAAAGCTTTGTGTTTTTTACTTTCGGAAGGACGTTTCACGTTGATGACACCATCTTTCATTTCAAATTCTATATCCCCTTTTATTTCTTGGGTCAATTCACCCAATTTACCTTTTACCGTTATCATATTGTCTTTGATATCGACCGATACGCCGTCAGGTATGCTTATGGGTTTAAATCCTATTCTAGACATAATTCAATTTTTTTAATAAACGTAACATAAAACTTCTCCGCCAACATTCTCTTTACGAGCTTGTTTATCGGTCATTACACCTTTTGAGGTAGAAAGAATCGCAATCCCCAATCCGTTTAATACTTTGGGCATATCGTCAACGCCTACATATTTACGCAAACCGGGTTTACTGATTCTCTCCAACTTTTTGATAACAGGTTGTTGACTGTTTTTATCAAATTTTAAGGCTATTTTGATAAACTCTCTACTACCTTCTTGTTCAAATTTATAACTCAGGATATAACCTTGATCAAACAAGATTTTGGTCATTTCTTTTTTTATTTTTGAAGAAGGTATTTTGACTACTTTATGTCCTGCGCTTTGCGCATTTCTGATTCTTGTTAGAAAATCTGCTATGGGATCTGTATTCATCTCTTTCTAATTTTAAATTTACCAACTGGCTTTTTTAACGCCCGGTATTAAACCTTCATTAGCCATTTCTCTAAAAGTTACACGAGAAATACCGAATACTCTCATATAGCCTTTCGGACGACCGGTTATTTTGCAACGATTGTGCATTCTTACCGGTGAGGCATTTTTGGGAATTCTTTGCAATGCTTCCCAGTCACCCGCTTCTTTCAAAGCTTTTCTTTTGGCTGCATATTTAGCTACCAATTTTGCACGTTTGCGTTCACGGGCTTTCATCGATTCTTTTGCCATATTATTTTTTCTTTTTAAATGGTAAACCTAGTTCTCTTAATAATGCTTTTGCTTCTTTATCGGTATTGGCTGATGTTACAAAAGTAATATCCATACCGCTGATTTTATTGATTTTATCAAAATCAATTTCCGGAAAAATAATTTGTTCGGTAATACCTAAATTATAATTTCCGCGTCCATCAAATCCGTCCGGCTTAACGCCTTGAAAATCTCTTACACGTGGCAATGCAACGGTAATCAATCTATCGAGAAATTCGTACATTTTATCTTTTCTGAGTGTTACTTTGGCACCGATAGGCATACCTTTTCTTAATTTAAAGGCTGCAACGTCTTTTTTAGAGATGGTCGAAACGGCTTTTTGTCCGGTAATCGTCGTTAATTCCTCAACGGCATAGTCAACTAATTTTTTATCGGAAACGGCAGCGCCGACACCTCTGCTGACGACTATTTTTTGCAACTTCGGTACTTGCATAACATTCTTATAGCCGAACTCTTTCATCAACGTATCGATGATACGTTCTTTATATTCTTTTTCTAATCTGGGTGTATAATTCTTCATGGCTTAAATAACCTCTTTTGATTTTTTGGAAACTCTTACTTTTTTACCATTTTTTATTTCATAACCTACTCTGGTCGGTTTACCGGTTTTCGGATCGACCAAAGCAACATTAGATATATGAATGGGAGCTTCTCTCTCTTCTATACCACCTTGAGGATTTTCGGTGCTTGGTTTTACATGTTTTTTTATCATATTGACATGCTCTACCAATACTCTGTCTTTTGACTTAATAATCTTAAGTACTTTTCCTTTTATTCCTTTATCTTTACCGGCTATTACGATAACTTCATCACCGGTTTTAATTTTAAACTTCTTCATTTTTACTTAGATTTTTATAAAACCTCAGGGGCTAATGATACGATTTTCATAAACTGTTTATCACGCAATTCTCTGGCAACCGGGCCGAAAACACGTGTTCCTCTCATTTCACCGGTCGGGTTGAGCAATACAACGGCATTATCATCAAATCTGATGTACGAGCCGTCCGGTCGTCTTACCTCTTTTTTGGTTCTGACGACCACACCGGTTGAAACGGTTCCTTTTTTTACGGTACCGTTGGGAGTAGCTTCTTTGATTGTTACCACAACTTTATCGCCCAATGAGGCATAACGTTTTTTAGTGCCTCCCAATACTCTGATAACCAATGCTTCCTTAGCACCGGTATTATCTGCAACTTTAACTCTTGATTCTTGTTGTACCATAATTACTTAGCTCTTTCTAAAATTTCAACTAATCGCCATCTTTTGGTTTTACTCAAAGGACGGGTTTCCATAATTCTTACTTTATCGCCCACATTACATTCATTTTTTTCATCATGAACCACATATTTTTTGGTTTTATGAACAAATTTTCCGTAAAGCGGGTGTTTCATACGTTTAACTTCGGAAACAACAATGGTTTTATCCATTTTGTTTTTGGTAACCAAACCGATACGTTCTTTTCTTAAATTTCTTGTATTATTTTCCATTTTACTATATTCTTTTTAGTTACCTCTTTGGTTCAATTCCGTCATCAATCTGGCAATAGTTCTTCGCATCTTACGGATTTCCATCGGATTTTCCAAGGGTGATACGATATGAGTTATTTTCAAACTCTCGTATTTCTTTTTCATATCAGCCAAACGTTCTTGTAACTCGGCTGTTTCCATATTTCTAATTTCAGACATTTTCATAATTCAAATCTTATTTTTCTTGAAATTCCGGTGCAATGATAAACTTGGTTTTGATTGGTAATTTTTGGGCAGCCAAACGAAGTGCTTCGCGAGCGACTTCCAACGATACACCGTCAACTTCAAACAAAACCTTACCCGGACGCACAACGGCAGCCCAATACTCAACATTACCTTTTCCTTTACCCATCCTTACTTCCAAAGGTTTTTTGGTGATAGGTTTGTCGGGAAAAATCTTAATCCACAATTGCCCTTCCCGTTTCATATAACGAGTTGCGGCAACACGAGCAGCTTCTATTTGTCTGGAAGTAATCCAAGACGACTCCAAAGCTTTTATCCCGTAAATACCATAAGCCAAACGGTGTCCTCTTTGAGAATTACCTTTCATTCTGCCTTTTTGCTGCTTACGATGCTTATATCTTTTGGGTTGTAACATGTTTTACAATTTTTTTATAAAAATTATTTTCTTCTCCTATTACCTCTCGACTTTTTACCTTCTTTTTTGGACAAGCCAATCATAGGCGAAAGTTCTCTTTTACCGTAAACTTCTCCTTTCATTATCCATACTTTAACGCCGAGACGTCCGTAAGTTGTATGGGCTTCTTCAAGTGCATAATCGATGTCTGCTCTAAAAGTCGAAAGCGGAATTCTACCGTCTTTATAAGTCTCAGAACGCGCCATTTCCGCACCATTCAATCTACCGGATATTTGAACTTTTATACCTTCGGCATTCATTCTCATCGTAGAAGCAATGGCTTGCTTGATAGCTCTTCTGTACGAAATTCGATTCTCAATTTGACGGGCAATGTTTTGTGCCACCAAATTGGCATCTAATTCGGGTCTCTTTATTTCAAATACATTGACTTGAACTTTTTTTCCGGTCAATTTTGAAAGCTCACTTTTCAATTTATCGACCTCGGTACCTTGCTTACCGATAATAATACCGGGACGCGACGTGGTAATGGTAACCGTTACGAGTTTTAATGTTCTTTCAATGATAACTTTTGAAATATTGGCTTTTGGTAACCGTGCTTTTATATATTGTCTTATTTTGTGATCTTCAGCGATTTTATCACCATAGTTTTTGCCACCATACCAATTAGAATCCCATCCTTTGATGATTCCTAATCTGTTTCCTATTGGATTTGTTTTTTGTCCCATACTTCTTAACTGTTTTTTTCGCCTAAAACTATGTTTATTTTACTAAATCTTTTTCTGATACGGTGCGCACGTCCTTGGGGTGCCGGTTGGATACGTTTCAGCATACCTTTTTGGTCAACCGTAATGGTTTGAATATACAATCCGGCATCTTCAACGTCTCTATCGGGATTTTTAACTTCCCAATTGGCAATGGCACTTCTTAATAGTTTTTCGATAATCGAAGCACTTTTATTGGGGGTAAATTTCAAAACTCCCAATGCCCGAGCTACATCCATTCCTCTGACCAAATCAACTACCAATTTGGTTTTCTTGGCTGAAACACCGTGATTGTTCAAACTTGCAAAAGCAACTTTTTTCTTATTTTCTTTGATGGCTTCCGCCATTAAGCGTTTTCTTTTTCCCATAATCCCTATTTTTTGCCTTTATTTTTCTTATCTCCGGCGTGTCCTCTAAAATTTCTGGTCGGTGAAAATTCTCCCAATTTGTGTCCAACCATATTTTCGGTGATATATACCGGAATAAACTGACGTCCGTTGTGAACAGCTATTGTCTGTCCTACAAAATCAGGTGTAATCATCGAAGCTCTCGACCATGTTTTAATCACGGTTTTTTTGCCGGATTCTACATTGGCAAGAACTTTTTTCTCTAATTTATAATGAACATAAGGTCCTTTTTTTAACGATCTAGCCATATCTTATTTCTTTCTACGTTCAATGATATACTTGTTACTATATTTCTTTTTAGATCTGGTTCTGTAACCTTTGGCGGGAATACCATTTTTAGATCTGGGGTGTCCACCTGAGGCACGACCTTCACCACCACCCATAGGGTGATCGACAGGGTTCATTACAACCGGTCTTGTTCTGGGTCTGCGACCTTTCCAACGACTACGTCCGGCTTTACCTGATACTTCCAATTGGTGATCCGAATTGGATACAACACCAATGCTTGCAAATGCTTCCGACAATACCAAACGGGTTTCACCCGAGGGTAATTTTATCGTGGCATATTTTCCGTCTCTTGCCATCAATTGTGCAAAAGTTCCGGCACTACGGGCGATTTGACCACCGTGCCCGGGCTTCATTTCAATATTGTGAATAATTGTTCCTAAAGGAATCGCTTTTAAAGGTAAAGCATTGCCGGTATCCGGTGTTGCTTTTTCGCCGGACATAATAGTTTGTCCGACTTGCAATCCGTTAGGTGCAATAATATATCGTTTTTCTCCATCTGCATAAACAACCAATGCTATAAAAGCCGATCTGTTAGGATCGTATTCAATGGTTTTTACTTTTGCCGGAATACCGACTTTATTGCGTTTAAAGTCAATAATTCTATATTTTTGTTTATGACCGCCTCCTCTGTGTTGTGCGGTAATTCTACCTTTTCTATTTCGACCTCCGGACTTTTTCTTAGGCGCCAACAAGCTCTTCTCAGGCTTATCAGTCGTAATCTCAGCAAACTGATTAACGACTCTAAAACGCTGTCCGGGTGTAATCGGTTTTAATTTTCTAACTGCCATCTTCTTAAATATTATTATTTATAGAAATCAATGCTTTGCCCGTCTTCAATTTCAACAATTGCTTTTTTATAAGCATTTGTTTTTCCGGTTACTACGCCACTTCTGGTATAGCGTGTTTTTCTTTCGGGCGGATAATTCATGGTTCTTACCTTTAACACATCCACTCCGTATAAATCTTCTATCGCTTTTTTGATTTCAATCTTATTAGCGCTCTTATCAACAACAAATCCGTAGCGATTAAATTGCTCGGTCTCGTTCATCATTTTTTCCGTTAAAATCGGTTTTTTTATAATACTCATAACACGCTTTTTTTAAAAATTTGCTTCAATTTCCGAAATTACATCTTCCGTTAAGACCAATTTTCCGGCATTCAAAATAGCATAAGTGTTTAGATTTAAGCCATTTACAACTTTTGATTTCGGTAAATTGCGTGATGACAAAGATACATTTTTATTTGGATTTGCAAATACAAATGTGGACTTTTTGTCATCTAACTTTAAGGATTTCAGTACGTCAACAAAATTTTTGGTTTTAGGTGTATCAAAATCGAATGATTCAACCACCATAATATGTCCTTCATTCATCATCGTACTCAAAGCCGATTTGCGCGCTAATCGTTTAACTTTTTTGTTCAATTTAAACGAATAATTTCTCGGTCTGGGACCAAAAACACGTCCTCCTCCTTTATACAAAGGATTTCTGATAGCACCTGCTCTGGCGGTTCCGGTTCCCTTTTGTCTTTTTATTTTGCGGGTACTTCCTTTTACTTCACCACGTTCTTTGGCTTTGTGCGTGCCTTGACGTTGGTTGGCTAAATATTGTTTTACCGCCAAATATATCGCATGCTCATTAGGCTCTATTCCGAAAATCTCTTCGGAAAGTTGAACGGTTCTTCCGGTTTCTTTGCCTTTTATATCATATACTTTCAGTTCCATCATTTCTTAATTATTAAATAAGCATTTTTATGTCCGGGAACGCTCCCTTTTACGATTAAAAGATTTTTTTCGGGAATGATTTTCATGACTTTCAGGTTTTGAACGGTAACTTTTTCGTTACCCATATGGCCTGCCATACGCATTCCTTTAAATACTCTCGAAGGATCAGAAGAGGCACC
>JALVKK010000206.1:2959-9718 GCA_027033875.1 Flavobacteriales bacterium | reverse complement strand
GCGTTACCCGATGTACGCGACGGTTTAAAACCTGTTCATCGTCGTGTTTTGTTTGGTATGCACGGATTAGGATTAGCGTCAAACAAAGCTTACAAAAAGTCGGCAAGAGTTGTCGGAGAAGTTTTAGGTAAATACCACCCGCATGGCGATAGTTCGGTTTACGATGCTATGGTTCGTATGGCACAAGAATGGAGTATGCGTTATCAAATGGTTGACGGACAAGGAAACTTCGGGTCTGTTGACGGTGACAGTCCGGCAGCTATGCGTTATACCGAAGTACGTATGCAAAAAATTTCGGAAGCCATGCTGTCCGATATTGATAAAGAAACGGTTGATTTTGTCAATAATTTTGACGATACTTTACAAGAGCCGACCGTTTTGCCGTCCAAAATACCGAGTTTGCTGATTAATGGCGCTTCCGGTATTGCCGTAGGTATGGCAACCAATATGCCGCCGCATAATTTGACCGAAGTTATCAATGGAACGGTAGCATATATCGACAATCCCGATATAGATGTGGAAGAAATCATGGAATATATTAAAGCACCTGATTTTCCTACGGGTGGCGTAATTTACGGCTATCAAGGTGTCAAAGATGCTTTTATGACCGGACGCGGACGTATTGTCTTGCGTGCCAAAACACATTTTGAAGAAATCAAAGGACGCGAAGCTATTATCGTTACCGAAATACCTTACCAGGTCAACAAAGCGGATATGATTAAAAAAACCGCCGATTTGGTCAATGATAAAAAACTCGAAGGTATTGCCGATATCAAAGACGAATCTGACCGCAAAGGTATGCGAATCGTTTATTACTTAAAACGAGACGCCATACCCAATGTGATTTTAAACAAACTGTTTAAATACACAGCCTTACAATCTACATTTAATGTAAACAATATCGCTTTGGTAAACGGCAAACCGGAAATGTTGAATCTTAAAGATTTAATTCGGGAGTTTGTCAATCACCGACATGAAGTTGTAACCCGAAGGACACAATATGAACTACGAAAAGCCGAAGAACGGGCGCATATCTTAGAAGGTTTGATTATCGCCTCTGATAATATCGATGAAGTTATCGCCATTATCAGAGCTTCAAAAAATGCGGATGAAGCAAGAGAGCGTTTGAGAGAACGTTTCAAACTATCGGAAATTCAAGCGCGTGCCATAGTCGAAATGCGTCTCAGACAATTGACAGGATTAGAACAAGACAAATTGCGAAGCGAATATGCGGAATTGATGAAAACCATTGCAGACTTAAAAGATATTTTGGCAAAAAAAGAACGTCGCATGCAAATCATCAAAGACGAACTATTGGAGATGCAAGACAAATTCGGTGATGAACGACGTACCGAAATCAATTTTGCCGGTGGTGATGTCAGTATCGAAGATTTGATTCCCGATCACAAAGTAGTTATCACTATTTCACATGCCGGTTATATCAAACGTACTTTATTGTCTGAATACAAAGCCCAAAAACGCGGTGGTACCGGACAAAAAGGCGTAAAAACCCGTAGTGAAGACTTTTTGGAACATATATTTGTAGCTTCCAATCACGAGTATCTGTTGTTTTTCACTCAAAAAGGAAAAGTCTTTTGGATGCGAGTTTTTGAAGTACCGGAAGGCAGCAAGGTCTCTAAAGGAAGAGCCATTCAAAACTTGATTAATATCGATTCTGACGACAAAGTAAAAGCCTTTTTAAACACTAAGGACCTCAAGGACCAAGATTATATCAATTCGCATTACGTTTTGATGGTAACTAAAAACGGGGTGGTCAAAAAAACCTTGCTGGAACAGTATTCGCGACCGCGCCAAAACGGTATTGCCGCCATTACCATTCGTGAAGGTGACGAGTTGCTCGATGCCAAACTCACCGACGGCAACAGTCAAATAATGTTAGCCGCACGAAGCGGTAAAGCCATTCGTTTTGAAGAAAGTAAAATTCGCTCTATGGGACGTACCGCTTCGGGAGTACGTGGTATTACACTGGCGGACGCTAATGATGTAGTAGTTGGCACGGTTTCTGTAAGTAATATGTCGAAGGATATTTTGGTGGTATCGGAAAAAGGTTACGGCAAACGTTCCAAACTGGAAGATTACCGAATTACCAATCGTGGCGGAAAAGGTGTTAAAACCATAAACATTACCGAAAAAACAGGTACTTTGGTTGCCTTAAAAGATGTAACAGACAACGATGATTTGATGATTATCACCAAAAAAGGTCTGACCATTCGCATTCCTGTAGTCGATTTGAGAGTTATGGGGCGTGCAACACAAGGTGTAAAACTTATTAATATCAAAGAAAACGATGCTATTGCCGCGGTCGCCAAAGTGATGCACAATGAAGATGAAATTGTAGAAGACGATGTTCAAACCGAAAATGTAAATAAGCAAAATCAAGATAAAACAGAATAATAAATCACAAAATTAAATTTAATAACCAATGAAAAAATTAACTTTTATTTTATTGACACTAATAGGTTTTAGTGTATTTGCACAAAAAACCGAAGTAAAATCAGCCGAAAAAGCTTTTAAAAAAGGCGATTTTGAGACCGCACAAACTATGATTAACAAAGCCTGTGAACTCAAAGAGCAAGCAGACGATAAAACCAAAGCACGTATCATGTTTGTAAAAGCCGAAATTTTTGCGAAATTAGGCTCAAACAATTTGGATAATTATAGTAAAGCCATCAATTCAATATCAAAACTTGAAGCATTTGAAAACGAAACAGGAAAAGAAAAATATACCAAAGATGCAGAAAAGTTGAAAGCTAAAATTACAAACGAAATCGTTAATATTGTTCAAAATGATTTGAACGAAAAAAAATATAAGAATTTAGAAAAATCAGCGATTTTAGCTTATGAATTAAACAATAATGAAGAATTTAAATATTATTCTGCTGTTGCAGCTCTATTGAATGAACATTTTGAAAATGCAGAAAAATTGTTAAAAGAATTATATGCAAGTGGATACACCGGTGTTAAAGAATATGTAACAATGCTTGATAAATCAACAGGAAAACGGGTTAATGTAGGTACCGAAAAAGAAGCAAAACTTTTAAAAATGGCTGGAACTCACACAGATATGAAAAGAGAAACAACTAAAAGCAATCGCCCGGATATTATTGCAAATCTTTTGTATGTTTACGGTAAACTCGGTAAAGATGATGAAGCTATCAATTTTATTAACAAAGCCAAACAAGAAGATCCTGATAATTTGGATTTAATTATAGGAGAAGGTAATTATTATTTGAAAAAAGGTGATAACGTTAAATTCGCAGAAGCCATGCAAAAAGCTGTTAAGTTAGATCCTGATAATAAATTGATTAATTATAATTTGGCAACGGCATATTTTCAACTGAAAAAATATGATGATGCCAAAAAATATTATGAAAAAACCATTGAATTAGATCCCAATTATGCGGATGCTTACAAAGGTTTGGCTTATATAGTTTTAATTCCCGAAGAAGGTATTACAAAAGAAATGAATAAAGATGAAGTTTTGATGAATGATGCTTTGTATAATAAATACAATAAACAACGCTTAGATTTGTATCGTCAAACTTTACCTTACCTCGAAAAAGCTCTGAAAATAGTTCCTGATGATGAAACCGTTTTGGTAATGTTGAAAAAAATCTATCGTGATTTGGAAATGAAAAGCAAATACAATGAAGTAAAAGCCAAATTAGATGCATTAAAAAGCAAATAATTAAATATTATAAACTTAATTTTATTAAACAGGGTCGGAAAATTCCGGCTCTGTTTTTTTTGATTGTTCACAAATCTTTTTCCTGTTTTTCGTTATTTATAAAACAATTTGCGCAAGAACAATAATGATAACACACCTTTTATTACAATTTGGTAACAACAGTACCGAAGGTGCTATCTAATTAGCATAGGTTGTAAAACCTGTGATAAAGAGGGTAAGCCTATGATAAATAATAAAAATAAACACCAAAGCTGCATCATAAAATTTTATTTCTAATTTTAAAGAAAAGATTTCATGAAAAAAAAATCCGGACAAATCGTCCGGATTTTTTTTATGTTTAATTAAAAAAGATGAAATTATTTTACTAAATTAATTTCAACACGTCTGTTTTTAGCACGTCCAGATCTGGTTCTGTTAGAAGCGATAGGCTTGGTTTCGCCATAACCTTTAGCGTTTAATGTACACTTAACACCATGTTCTTTCAAGTAGCTAACTACTGCATCAGCTCTTCTTTGAGACAAGGCCATATTTGATTTGGCGCTACCAATACTATCGGTATGACCTTCAACATCAAATTCAGCAGTCGGGTATTGAACTAAGATAGCAACTACTTTTTCAAGAGTAGCTATGGTTTCAGGTTTAAATGTAGCTTTGCCTGTATCGAAGTAGATAACCTTAGCATATTCATTCAATTGTTTTTGAACTTCTTTGGTTACTTCAGGGCAACCGTTGTTAGATGCAGGACCGGCAACTTCCGGACATTTATCATCTTTATCCAATACACCGTCTTTATCAGTATCGGCATAAGGACAACCTTGATTGGCAACAGGACCGGCTACTTGCGGACATTTATCTTTTGCATCGGCAACACCGTCGCCGTCAGCATCCGGACAACCGTTTAAGGCAGCAACACCTGCTACATTGGGACAATCGTCTTTTGAATCGATGATACCGTCACCGTCACTGTCAGGACAACCGTTAAATTTGGCTAAACCTGCAACATCCGGACAATCATCTTTTGAATCAACAATACCGTCGCCGTCACTGTCAGGACAACCGTTAAATTGAGGTAAACCTTTTACATCGGGACAAGCATCATCTTTATCAAAGATACCGTCACCGTCAGTATCAACACCACCGAATCTTATGGCAACACCAACACCATGTTGGAAATAAGGTGCAACGTTGGAATCAAATACGTGATGATAACCGCTTTCTACAAACAAACCGATATTTTCACTTACCCAAAATTCCAAACCTAAACCACCGTTTACGTCGCCACCGTCTTCTTTATCAAGCCAATTGTAACCGCCACCGGCAAAAATATATGGCTGTAATTTACTGGCTTCTTTACAAATATTATACTTAACATCTAAATTGGTGTTGATGTAAGTTGAACTTGTTTCAACATCACCTAATTTGCTGATTTTGTTCAATTTTAATGAGCCTATCAGACTAAATTTGTTGCCTAAATATCTACCGACTCTAACATCGGAAATAGCATAAGCAGCATTGTAATGATCAAAATTAAAGTAATCTTTAAATATTTGATCGCTTGCAAAACTAAAATTAGTTTGCTCTCCGGTCGGGTAGAAATCTACCGCATTAAGACCTAATTTCACTAACCACGGATGGTTGCTGTCTTGAGCGTTGACTGTAACAGTAACTAATACCATTACAGCTAATAATAACTGATTTAATCTTTTCATATCCTTTATTGTTTAATTATATTCAAAGCAAAAATAATAAAAATAACCGAAAAAAAAACTATTTTTTAAATAATATTTAGTTTTTTTCCGATTTTTTCGAATGCAGCCAGTGCTTTATCGAGATGTTCGGTAGTGTGAGCCGCCGATAATTGTACTCTTATACGGGCTTTTTCTTTGGGAACTACCGGATAGAAAAAGCCGATAACATATATACCTTCATTCAGTAATTGTGCTGCCATATCTTGTGATAGTTTAGCGTCATACAACATCACCGGAATAATCGGCGATTCACTATGACCTATATCAAATCCTAATTTACGCATTCCTTCTTTGAAATATTCGGTATTGTATTGCAATCTTTCGAGCAATTCTGTACTACCGGATATCATATCCAATACTTTAAGCGCACCACCGACTATTTCGGGGGCTAACGAATTAGAAAACAGATAGGGACGTGAGCGTTGTCGTAACATTTCGATAATTTCTTTTCGTCCGGTAGTATAGCCACCCATTGCGCCGCCTAATGCTTTACCTAATGTGCCGGTAATTATGTCAATTTTACCCATCACGTTTTTTAGTTCTACGGTACCACGTCCGGTTTTACCTAAAACGCCTACGGCGTGACTTTCGTCAACCATGGTTAATGCATCGTATTTTTCTGCCAGTTCCACTATTTTGTCTAATTGCGCTACAACACCGTCCATTGAAAAAACGCCGTCCGTTACAATGATCTTAAACCGGTGTCCGACTGCGTTGGCTTCTTGCAATTTGGCTTCCAAATCTGCCATATCGTTATTCTTAAAACGATAACGGGCGGTTTTGGTCAAACGCACGCCGTCGATAATAGATGCGTGATTCAGTTCGTCGGAAACGATGGCATCATCCGGACCGAAAAGCGGTTCGAAAACACCACCGTTGGCATCAAATGCCGCTGCATACAAAATAGTATCATCCGTTTGGTAAAACTCGGCTATTTTTTGTTCCAATTCCTTATGACGGTCTTGTGTACCACAAATAAACCGCACCGATGCCATACCGTAACCGCGCAAGTCCATCATTCGCTGTGAAGCCTTTATAACTTCCGGATTATCAGCCAGTCCTAAATAATTGTTGGCACAAAAATTCAAAACTTTTTGACCGGTATCCAATGTAATTTCCGCCCCTTGAGGTGAAGTGATTATCCGTTCATGTTTAAACAAACCGGATGATTCAATATCTTTCAGAGTATCTTGCAAATGTTTCTTGAATTTATCGCTATACATAATAATACATAGTTTAATTTTGTTTTCGGACAAATATAAATAAATAATGTGTAAATTGAAATGCTTTTTATCCGTTAGT
>JALVKK010000206.1:0-2859 GCA_027033875.1 Flavobacteriales bacterium | reverse complement strand
AGTGGAAAGTTGAAAGTTCTTATTTCAATTAATTGAACTTTCAACTTTTAACCTTTAACTTTCAACTTTTTTACTAAATTTGTGTAATTTTTATGACTAATGTCATATTTAAGCACGGAGAACGGCTTAACTTTGTCTATCATTTTAATCAAGATATATGGGAACAATTGCAATACTGGTTTTTATTTTAGCGGGTGTCGCTTTGATACTGATAGCCAATAATTTATCTAATTTAATTTCACATAAATCGGACAATCCCGTTAAACGGGAGCCATATGAATGTGGGGTTGAGACCATTGGTACTACTTGGGTACGCTACAAAATCGGATACTATCTTTTTGCATTAATCTTTTTAATTTTTGATGTTGAAATCATTTTTTTGGTACCTTGGTCGGTTGTTTTTAAGAAACTTGGTACTGTTGCTTTGATAGACATTATCATATTTTTATTTATTTTGGGTTTAGGATTGATTTATGCACTTAAAAAACGCGCTTTAAAATGGGTTTAGAAAATAAAATGAATTGGATAGGCGATTCGCCTGAAAAGCCTTATTCACACAGTCAAATAGCTAATGATTTTCCCGGACAAATTATACCCGCCGGTAATGGTGGAAATATAATTGTAGGGGCGATAGACAAGATTATCAATTGGGGGCGTTCCAATTCACTTTGGCCTCTGTATTTCGGCACGAGTTGTTGTGCGATAGAAATGATGCAAACCGGTGCAGCACGGCACGATTGGTCCCGCTTCGGTTTTGAAGTCGCACGTCCGACACCGCGGCAAGCAGACGTCATCATTATTGCCGGTACTATCACCATTAAAATGGCACCTGTCTTACGACGTTTGTATGACCAAATGGCAGAACCAAAATATGTTATAGCGATGGGCGCTTGTGCTATTTCGGGCGGTCCTTTTTATTACAATACTTATTCCGTAGTCAAAGGTGCCGATCACGTTATTCCCGTCGATGTGTATGTACCCGGGTGTCCGCCGCGTCCGGAAGCTTTGCTCGATGGTATGATGTTGTTGCAAAAGAAAATAAAAACAGAAGGTATGAAAACCCGTAAAAACCCGATTGTAGGTTTTGACGAAGGCTTTGTGCCTCATAATCAACGAAAAAACAAATAAAATGGCTAATAACGATATTATCACGGCTTTACAAAAGCAATTTCAAGATTTGTTATTTGATGAGGAAACATCAAAATATCTAATTATCAATACTTTACCTGACAATTATTTAGATGTTATGAAAAGACTTCGCGAAGCGGGTTTTGACTATTTGTTTTCGATGACCGGTATGGATTGGGGCGCCGAACTCGGGGTTACCAATCATTTGGAAAATACCAATACCGGTGATATGGTCGTCGTAAAAGTTAAAATTGCCGACCGTAATAATCCCGAATTACCTACACTTGAAAATATTTGGAAAACCGCTCACCTGCACGAACGCGAAATTTTTGACTTGTTCGGTATCAATTTTAATGGGCATAGCGTGATGAAACGCTTATTACTTACCGACGATTGGCAAGGGTATCCTATGCGAAAAGATTGGGCGGATGAAACAAAAATGATTATCAGATAATTATGGAACAAATTACATTGAATACCGGAGATTTGAAATCGCAAGAATATTTTATCAATATGGGACCACAACACCCTGCGGCACACGGTGTATTGCGTTTGATATTGAAAATGGACGGTGAGGTGATAAAAAATATTGAACCTGATTTGGGTTATATTCACCGTAGTATCGAAAAACAATGCGAGTACGAAGGCTATAAACAAATTATCCATTTGACTGATAGAATGGATTATTTGTCTTCACATATTAACAATGAAGCTGTTGCTTTGGCTATAGAACAAGCCTTGGAAATAGAAGTTCCCGAACGGGTTAAAGTGATTCGTACTATTATGGGCGAATTGACCCGTATCGCATCACACTTACTCTGGTGGGGCGTAATGGGTATGGACGTAGGTGCCTTGACAACCTTTATGTATGCATTTCGCGATAGAGAAATGATTAACGATATTATGGAAGAAACTTGTGGTGCCCGCCTGACGATGAGTTACAGTACGCCCGGCGGTGTAATGTTCGATTTGCACCCTAATTTTGTAAAACGTATCAAAGAATTTATTCCGCATTTACGAAGTGTTATTCCTAAATATGACGAACTGTTGACCGGTAATGTTATCTTTCAAAAACGAATGAAAGGTGTTGGAATTTTATCGCCGGAAGACGCTATTTCATTGGGAGCCAGTGGTCCGGTAGCTCGTGGTTCGGGAGTGTCTTGCGACAGACGATTAAAAGATCCGTACAGTGCATTTAAAACACAAAATATCGATTTTAAAGAAATCTTATTTACGGAAGGAGATAATTTGGCACGATACAATGTGCGTATGAAAGAAATGTTAGAGTCACTCAACATAATTGAACAGTTGATTGATAATATTCCCGATGACGGTATTCAAGCTAAAACCCGTGCCTTAATCAAATTACCAAAAGGCGAATTTTTGCAACGCGTCGAAACCGCTCGCGGTGATTTAGGTGTTTATATCGTTAGCGACGGTAAGAAAAATCCTTATCGAGTTAAATTCCGTTCCCCCGGATTTTCTAATTTGAACACTTTGATTGAATTAGGAAAAAATACCTTGCTGGGTGATTTGATTGCTATTTCGGCAACTATGGATTTTGTTATTCCGGATATTGACCGGTAGAAACCTTACACGTTTCTGCGAGTTGAAAGTTGAAAGTTAAAAGTTTGTAGAGACGAATTGCATTCGTCTCATAGTGGAAAGCGACAAAGCGATTAAGTGGAAAGTGCGGAAGGATTAAAAGAAGAGACGCACGACCCGTGTGTC
>JALVKK010000205.1 GCA_027033875.1 Flavobacteriales bacterium | reverse complement strand
GAATCGGTTAATTGATGATTTGTTGACCAATACAAAAAATAATATAGAATTGAAAAAACATTCCGGATTTTCTATAATAATGTTACCATTACGGCGCTCAATGTTTGTTTTTTTATTGTTATCATCTGAGACGAATGGCAATTCGTCTCTACTTTTGTGTCCTTATGTGTCTTATGTGGTTAAAAAAATCTACGGTTCGATGGTGTTTTATTAAATCAAATTCGCTTTTCTCATCTCGTCTTTTAAGGCGGGTAAATTGGGTTTATGATTGTATAAACTCTTCAAAAACACTTCGGCTTCCCGTTTTTTGGAAATTATTTTTTTCAACAATTTTAATGTCTTGACCATAATTTGATAAGTACTTCTGTTTCTTTTGGTATCTTGCATTGCCTTTTGATTGATTTTAACAATAATTTCAAAACAATCGTCGGGATAAATATTTAAAATCGGTTTTAACAATTTTTCAATATCGTAACAATAGATGTCATCTTTAACGCAAGCCAATATTTCTTCATAGCGTTTTTCTATTTCCAACATTTGTACATAAAAAACTTTATGGTTCTTAAACCTATTGACAAATGCAATGGTTTCATCTTTGGTCAGATAGTTTTTTAAAATTTTATAATACGGAATACTGCTACTACGCGAAACATAATGTTTCAAGGCATTTACATAAAGCTCTTTTTGTTGGTCTTTATCTAAATTATCAATCAAGTATTTATCAAATTCATCCGGCCAATTATCAAAAGCAATTTTTGCAATACGATTAAAATCAGACGTTTGGTTTTTTAAGCGATATTTTTTTAATAATTGCTTACTAATCTTTGCATCGTGTTTTGCATACAATTCTGCAGTATCTATCCACAATTTTTCATCTTGCAATACATCGGCAATGTGCAACAAAATTTTGGCCGTAAATATAGACTCCAAATGGTTTTCTTTGATTTTTTGATGTAAAAACAAAGCTGGTTCTTTACCGGTTACAAGCGATTGAAAAATTGCTTCAAAATCTTTTATGGCATAAAAAACACTTTCTTCTGACAGTTTTTGATTTTTATAATGAGAAATCCTTTCAAAAATAAGTGAAATAACATCTTTTACCGCCTTATTGGACTTAATTACAGTACTTATGTTTTTAGTTATATTTTGAAAATATTCTTGTAAAATATTTTCCACTACATCATTATACGTACCATCAAAAACATAATTGTCATTATCCAAATCCGGCAGGTTTTGAGTACCTTCATACAAACCTAAAAGTATGCGAAAAGCATCAAGCAAGTTACCTTTTTTTAAATAAGTTGTTATGGATTGAACATAAGGGGTAAACACAGCTTTTATTTTATCTATTGCCGCATCATATTCAATTTCCCATTGTTCTCTGTAATAACCATATTCATAGTCATCATAATATGGTAAATCATCAAAATCCAAGTTAGACAAAGCCGTATGAATATCAGATTTTACAGCTTCAACATTTTCTCCGATTATCGCATCCAATTGTTCCGTTCCGCTTTCCGAAAAAGCCAAAAATTGTTGTTTCAAATCATTATCCCTGTCTAATAATTGCTCCAAAAAACGTAATTTCTTATCCGTATCAATTTCCGAATATTTTTGTTTAAAATCATGCTCGTTATGTGGTGCAATTTCAGGTATTTCTTCAAAATCACCATCCAATATTTCAAGGGCAAAAGCTACTAAATGCTTGCATATACCTCCAAAATCATAAGGGCAAGTACAACCCATTTGTAAGTCATCTTCGTCGTCAATTAAATAAACATTATACGGTCGAGAACCGATAACCTCACCATAATAATGATTACCTTTCTTGGTAATGTTTCGAACGGCATCCGAAAAATACAACTCTTCACCTCTTTCAAAACTTTTACCGGTTGCCATTTCTTCTATATCTTCAATGGTAAAATGACAGGAATTACCATGACTATTGTTGTTATTTGGTTTCATGCATTAATTTTTTTTACATACAAATATATATGTTTTTGACAATTATTTCAGATACGAAAAAAGATATTGCTCTACTTTTAATTATCAACTAAAATCCTTATTTTTGATAAATCAATTTCAAACCGAAAAACAATGTGGCAACCAACTCCGGACTTTATCAAAACGACCAACTTGTATCGACAAATGCAAAAAAAAGCTTTTGACCGTTATGAAGATTTTTACCAATGGTCTATTACCAACAGGAACGAATTTTGGGACACAACCGTCAAAGCCCTTGATATTCAACTTAAAAAACCTTATACAACGGTTTTAGACGCAACATATATAGAACATCCTCTTTGGCTCAAAGATGCTCAAATCAATATTGTAGATTCGTGTTTTAAAGCCAAACAAGACCAACCGGCAATTGTCTATCAAAAAGAAAACAGCAACACCTTACAAACTTTCTCTTATAAAAACTTAGAAGATTATATCAACCGGATTGCCAATGCGTTTGCAGAAAACGGAATGCAACAAGGCGACACAATCGGTATCGATATGGCTATGAATATTGAAGCGGTAGCTGTTTATTTGGCCGGTATCAAAGCCGGCTTACAAGTTGTTACGGTTGCCGACAGTTTTTCGCCTGCCGAAATCAAAGTACGCTTTGAAATTGCCCCGCCCAAATTGGTCTTTACCCAAGATTATCTACTTCGCGGGGGTAAAAAATTACCACTTTACGACAAAATTTTGGAAGCCTATGACGGACCAATTATCATCGTTCCCGCTATTGAAAATACGGATATTCGCATCAGACGACAAGACCGTTTTTGGGATGAATTTCTATCGGATAATACCCAATTCAAGTCCGTTGCAATGAATCCTTTGGATACTATTACCGTTTTGTTTTCGTCCGGTACTACCGGCAATCCCAAAGCCATTCCTTGGAATCATACTACAGCTATCAAATCGGCAGCTGACGGTTTTTATCACCATGATATTCAAGCCGGCAATGTCGTTGCTTGGCCTACCAACCTCGGCTGGATGATGGGACCTTGGCTCATTTTTGCCTCTTTGATTAACAACGGTACCATTGCCCTGTTTGAAGGCAGTCCGATGAGTGAGGCTTTCGGTCGTTTTGTGCAAGATGCCCGCGTCAATATGTTAGGCGTTGTACCAAGTATTGTGCGTGCTTGGAAAAATGCCGGTATCATGGAACGTTTTGACTGGTCGGCTATCAAATGTTTCAGCTCTACGGGTGAAAGTTCCAATCCCGAAGAAATGACCTACTTGATGCAGCTTGCCGGCAACAAACCCATTATTGAATATTGCGGTGGTACCGAAATTGGTGGCGGATACGTAACTTCCACTTTGATACAAACCAATATCCCTTCCACTTTTTCAACGCCGGCACTGGGTAGTGAATTTGTGATTGTCAACGAAGAAGGCATTTTGTCAGACAAAGGCGAAGTCTTTTTAGTGCCACC
>JALVKK010000204.1 GCA_027033875.1 Flavobacteriales bacterium | reverse complement strand
GCAGTACGACATAATGCAGAAGTTAATCTTGTTGTTCAATAGATTTATGTGTTTTTTTATACAAACAAACAAACAAACATTATAGCCGTTCGATTTTTTTTCGGGCGGTTTTTTTTTAGGTTTTATTATGCTATGTATTATGTACTTTCGACGCTATTTTTACAAATTGCAAAAAACGAGTTAGCACCAAAATATGTTTTTTCAACTTTTTTGAAAATTATTGTACTTTTGCAAAAATTTTATTATCACCTATGTTAACAGTAAATAATGTATCCGTTCAGTTTGGCAAACGGGTTTTGTTTGACGAAGTCAATGCGCAATTTAAAAAAGGAAATACCTATGGTATCATCGGGGCGAATGGCGCCGGAAAATCGACATTTTTAAAAGTTTTATCCGGCGATATAGAACCAACTACTGGTAGTGTGCATCTCGAACCGGGTAAACGGATGTCCGTTTTAAAACAAGATCACAATGCTTATAACGATTACAGTGTCTTGGATACTGTTGTTATGGGTAATCAAGATTTATACAAAATTCAGAAAGAGTTAGACGAGCTGTATGCTAATCCAGACCCTACGGACAAAGAAGTGGAACGTATGGGCGAATTGCAAGAACGTTTTGAAGAAATGAACGGTTGGAATGCCGAAAGTGATGCAGCTATATTGTTGTCAAACTTGGGTGTGCCGGAAGATTTGCATTACGTCATAATGTCGGAATTGGAAAGCAAGATGAAAGTACGAGTGTTGTTGGCGCAAGCCTTATTCGGCAATCCCGATGTTCTGATTATGGACGAGCCTACCAATGATTTGGATTTTGAAACCATAGCTTGGTTGGAAGATTTTTTAGCTAATTATGATAATACGGTGATAGTCGTTTCGCACGACAGACACTTTCTCGATGCGGTTAGTACTCATACGGTTGATATAGACTTCAATAAATTGAATTTTTATACCGGAAATTATTCGTTTTGGTACAATGCCAGCCAACTCAAAGCCAAACAACGGGCGCAACAAAATAAAAAAGCCGAAGAACGTAAGAAAGAATTGGAAGATTTTATCCGTCGTTTTTCTGCCAATGTTGCCAAATCAAAGCAAGCAACGGCTCGTAAAAAAATGATCGAAAAACTCAATATTGACGATGTACGTCCTTCGAGTCGTCGTTATCCGGGTATTATTTTTCAACCCGAACGTGAAGCCGGCGACCAAATTTTTGAAACCGAAAACCTCTCTAAAAGTATAGATACTGAGTTGTTGTTTGCCAAAATTGACATCAATCTGAACAGAGGTGATAAAGTAGCTTTGATTTCAAAAGATTCACGGGCGATAACGGCTTTTTATGAAATTGTTACCGGCAATTCGGAACCGGATACAGGCAGTTATCGTTGGGGTGTAACGACAACGCAAGCCTATTTGCCGGCTGACAATGACCGGTATTTTCAAGAAGATGTATCATTGGTCGATTGGTTGCGACAATTTGCCAAAACAGACGAAGAACGCGAAGATGTTTATCTACGGGGCTTTTTAGGCAAAATGTTATTTAGCGGTGATGAAGCCTTGAAATCGGTCAAAGTTTTGTCGGGGGGAGAGAAAGTCAGAGCGATGTTGTCGCGAATGATGTTAAAAAAAGCCAATATTTTACTTTTAGACGAACCGACCAATCATTTGGATTTGGAATCCATTCAAGCGTTAAACAATGCGTTGATAAACTTTCCCGGAACGGTAATTTTTACCACCAGAGACCACGCTTTTGCCCAGTCTGTTGCTAATAGGATTGTTGAGATTACACCACAAGGTACAATTGACCGTTTGATGAGCTTTGATGAGTATTTCGGTGATAAAAAAATCAAAGAGCAGCGTGAGAAAATGTATGATTGAATTGAAAAATAAAAGAAATAATCAGGCGTAAAAAAAAGCCATTCCGGATAGAAATGGCTTAAATATTATAAATCGTCTGGTAAAATTATTTTCCAAAGAATTTTTTACCGATATTAAACAAATCGTCCACAACACTGCCGTCGCCGTCTTGATCTAATAGGTTTTCGATAAAACTGCTGTGTTGTTCAGCTTCTTGATGTCCACCTATCATATTACCGATAATATTGGTCAGATCGGTTGGATTTGAAATATTAGATTGACGAGTTTGTTTCCCTAGCATTCCCATAACAACAGGCGCTGCCATTTTGAGAATATTCATGGCAGACCCCATATCCAAGCCGTGTTGTTTGCCGAGAGCTTGAGCTACGGCTTCTTTTTTATCACCGAGCACATGCCCGAGAATTTTATCACCGTCTTGCACCACATCTTCATTGACATTGCCACCACCGAATATATCTGATATGTTATCTAACAGACTGCCGTCATGCTTATTTTTTAAAGCTTCCATTAAACCTGAAGCTGTTTCGGGATTTGAAGCATTTTTCTTTAAAGCACCCATCAACATAGGAATAGCGCTACCTAGTATAGATTGCGTTTTTGAAGTATCTTGACCCAATTGTGAGCCGACACCTTGAATAATCATTTGACCCATTGGTCCTTGTAATAAATCCATAATTCCGGACATAATCTTAAATTTTAAAAAGTTAGACAACAAAGTTATAGTTTTTATTTGAAATTTGCAAAAAAAACAAACTTAATTCCAAACGCACTGTTGATAATCTGATTAAAGAACAAAAATTTTATTATGATAAGAATTTTGACTAATTTTAATTTTTAGAAAAAATAATCTTATGAAGCAAAAAACCAAACAACTTTTGCAAAATTATTTAAATCGCGACAGCCGGATGCGTGATATTTATCACGACATGAATAAGTTTAAAGTCAAAGAGATATTATTGGTTTCTAATCTTTATGATGCGTTTTCTATCAACAAAGAAGGGCGTTTTTCTGAGATAATGTTATACGATTACGGCAAACTCAATTTGACATCTTTACCGAGAATAACCGGTGTATATTCTACCGAAGAAACACTGGAACAACTCGAACAAAAAAGCATAGATATGGTCGTGATTACGGTTGGATTTAACAAGCAACGACCGGTTAAAATTATCAAAAAAATCAAAGAACGCTATCCGGATTTGCCTATTTTTATTTTATTGAACAATACGAAGCACATCAAGTTTCTCGAAATACAAAAAAATGAATTGGGTTATGACAAAATATTTGTTTGGGACGGTGAATCACGCATCTTTTTTGCAATGATAAAATATCTTGAAGACAAAAAAAATGCCGAAAATGACAGCAAATTGGCATCTGTCAGAATGATATTGGTCGTTGAAGATAATCCTATTTTTTATTCCAATTATCTCAATAAATTATATCGTATTGTTTTTAAGCAGACTAATAAAATCATAGAAGAAGTCAAAATGGACAAGCTCTACAAAGTCTTAAAATTGCGGGCGCGTCCCAAAATATTGTTGGCAACCAACTATGAAGAAGCTTTGCAACTTTTTACAAAGTATAAAAACAATATTTTTGTAATGATTACAGATGTTCAATTTCCGAAAAACGGAAAAATTGAACAGGATACCGGTTTTCAACTCATAGATGAAGTGCGTCGCTCGAAAGCCAATTTGCCGATTGTTGTCTTATCGTCCGACAAAAAACAAAAAAATGTGGCTGATGCCAAATTTTTGACTTTTTTGGATAAAAACGATGAGGACTTGTACCACAAACTCATAGAACAAGTTGCGCAAAAAGTAGGCTTCGGCGACTTTATTTTCAGAGACAAAGAAGGTAATGAAATAGAACGGGCAAAAACCCTAAAAGAATTTGAAAGAATAGTCAAACATATTTCGCCTGAAAGTATAGAATTTCATGCCAAACGCGATGAATTTTCACTGTGGTTGATGGCAAGGTCCGAAATTCAATTGGCAAAAATTTTAGAAGCCAAAAAAGTTCATCATTTTAACGATGCCGGTGAGATTAGAACATATGTTTTAAAAATGCTCAAAGCCTATCGCGATGAGAAACCCCAAGGCAAAGTCGTGCCTTGGGAAGATGCCGACTGCAATGATGATAAAAACATTTTTTTACTATCCGAAGGGGCTTACGGCGGTAAAGGGCGTGGTTTGGCTTTTATCAATTCGTTGCTACACAAAACAGAGTTGGCAAAACATACCAACGGACTCAAAATTAAAATGCCCCGTACGGCTATTATCGGGGCTGACGAATTTGACCGTTTTATCGAAGAAAATCATTTGCAAAACTTCAAAGAATTAAATTTATCGGATGAAGAGATAAACAAGCGTTTTCTCAAAGCCCGTTTATCAAACGAATTGGTCAAAAAATTAGACCGGTTTATCGATTGTTTTAAAAAGCCTTTGGCAGTTCGTTCTTCAGGATTGTTTGAAGACAGTTTGACGCAACCCTTTGCCGGTATTTTTGAAACTTACATCATACCCAATACGCATAACGATAAAAACAAACGATTGCAACAATTAATCGATGCCGTAAAATTGGTTTACGCTTCGACATTTTCCAATATTGCGGTCAATTATTCGCGGGCATTGGACCATAAGTTGGGAGATGAAAAAATGTCAATTGTCATACAGGAATTGGTCGGACAAGAACACGACGCTTTGTATTATCCGGACATCAGCGGTGTGGCACAATCATATAATTATTATCCGTTTGCCTCGATGAAACCTAGAGACGGATTTGCCGTAATAGCCGTCGGATTAGGCTCTTATGTGGTTGAAGGTGAGCGAGCGTACCGGTTTGCACCCAAATATCCCAAAATACAATTGATGGCTCTGCAAGATCAAATCAAGCAAAGTCAAAGTTATTTTTATGCAGTCGATTTGAACAAACACGATTTTGATTTGCTTAACGGACCTTATTCTGCGATTAAAAAAGTTGATTTATACGATGCTGTTTCGCACGGCACATTGACACATTTGGTTTCAACTTATGACTACAATAACGATATGTTGTATCCGGGAGTTGACGAAAACGGTATATTGGTAGTAAATTTTGCCAGTATTTTACAGAATGAATATATTCCTTTACCGCAAATGATTCAAAATGTATTGGATAATCTCAAACAAGCCTTTGACACGCCGGTCGAGATAGAATTTGCCGTAGATTTAACACCTGATGAAGATGGTGATGCTACTTTTTACATTTTGCAAGTCAAACCGTTATTGATGCCTTCGGAAGACTACTCTTTTAAACCTGACGAATTGGATAAAGAAAATCTGATTTTGTTTGCCGAAAAAAGTATGGGAAACGGTGTTATCAACAATATTCGCGATATTATTTATGTCAAAAATGCCGTTTTTGACAAAACTGATACAATTACCATGGCACAAGAAATAGACAAACTCAACAGTAAATTTCAAAACAAAAATTATTTGTTAATAGGTCCGGGACGTTGGGGGTCGCGTGATCGTTTTATCGGAATACCGGTAAATTGGACGCAAATATCCAATGCCAAAGTTATAGTTGAAACCAGCTTGGAAGATTATCCGCTCGACGCTTCATCCGGTTCACATTTTTTTCATAATTTGACAACCTTAAATATTGCATATTTTTCCGTTTTTTTAGACAAAAATCCTGATGCCGTTAATTATGAGTTAATCGATTCGGCAACATTGATTGATGAAACCAAATATTTTAAACACGTACGTTTTTCGCAACCTCTAAAAATAATTATAGATGGTAAAAAACGACGAGGTGCCGTATTAAAACAGCGAAAAATTGATAACTAAAATCAGATTATCAAAACCATTTATTTTTGACCGTATTATAATCGATATAATAGGTCATTTTAAAGATAAATGAATGGCTAACCGGTTGAGACAATAAATTATTGATATTTTCGTGCAAGTTTATTCGAGCTTGATTGTCGCTATTTAACAACGAATTGCGGTATAAGAGTGTTAAATTACTCCCCGGAGCAAATTCCCACGAATAACTCATGTCCATATTCCACACATTGTAATTTATATCATGATTTTCATTGTAAAAATCAATATTTGTTAAACTTCCGTCGTTATTAAGTTTGTAAAATTTGTCATAATAAACCGGTGCCCAATAATAACGTAAATTCAGATAAACAGCTGATTTTGTATTGAAAAAATAATTGATTCCCAATGCGTTGGTTAGGTTTTGTTGCTGCCTGTTGCCAAAAATGATATCCTCATCGGCAATATCTATAAAGCCTTTATCATTAAACATTTTTGACAATTCTATTTGATAATTTGCTTGAAAACGTTTATTGAACCGAAAACGCGGTGAAAAACCTATTTTGAAAAAATGTTGTGCATCATTAAATTTTGCAAATCGCGCTATTTTGACATCGACAGCAAATTTTTTACGATAATCCGAAGATAAAAAAACAAACATACCTCCGTATGCTTTATTGAGATAATAACGTCCGGGAACTCTCGGTTCGTAATAATCATAAGCATCTGTTACATATTCCAGACCGAAGCCGTAACTCAAATATTTTTTATTGGTAAAAAAACTTTTTAATTCAAAATCATTCTGCACTTTTTTGAGTTTTTCATATAAATGATCAAATCCGGCATCAAAACTTATGTGCATTACATTGAAATGTTTGGTCGGTTTCAGAATACTATAAGTATAACCGATGTCAAAATTGGCATAATTATTATGACGAAAATATCCCATATCGTTACTGTCAAAATACGGATCCATAGCTCTTATCAATACCGAAAAATCATGTGATTTTATTTTTTTAGAAGCGTGCAAAATGTACTTAAATCCTTTGGTATATTGTTCGTCTTCATTGATCAAACTCATTGCTGAAACCGCCGTAACTTTTAAAGTATTCTTTTGTCCGTAGAGATTGGCAGATAAAGCCGTTACATTGGCATCTCTAAAACCGCCTTGTCGTATGACATTTGTATTGATTAAGCTAATGGACGAATTGTTTTTAAAAGCATAATCACATACCATAATGTTATAATTGGCATAAGGTTCCGTTAAGATTTTACGTTCTTTACCGGTATGTAAATTTTCTACAATTGCTTCTGTTTTATTAGTTAAGGCATTAAAAAAACCGATTCCCAATCCGTTTTTGCTACGACCTGATATTTTTAGAGCATTGATCAATTGTACTTTGTCTGGATTATCTACAATTCGTTCATCGTTATTCAATTGAGACTTTAGCTTGTAATATCCGGTAGGTGTTCCGCCAATACGACGAGAATAGAATAAGTGAGCTTGGTTAAATAAATCAAATCCTTCAGTAAAAAACTGCCGTTTTTCTTTGTAAAATTGTTCAAACGGACCTAAATTTAACTCCAATTCGTCAAAAGGTGTATCGCTAAAATCAGGGATTAATGTCGCATCGAGGGTATAATTTTCGCTCAATCCGTACTTCAAATCCATACCAAAACCAAAACTCGTAGTACTATTACCATTATATCTGTTGTAAATAATTGAAGTATAAGGGTACAAACTTAATCGAACCGGCGGCTTTATATTTTCCAAATCTGTTAATTTTCCTAAAAACTGAACAATATCACCTGTTTTGGTTTTATCGATATAAGTCCATGAATAATTCTCACGGGTACGATTGATATATCTGAAAAATCCTATGGACCAATTTTGCGATTTTTCATTTTGAAAACGTAAAGCCGAATAAGGAATAAACATTTCTGCCGTCCAACCATCTTTGGTTATGGCTGTTTTAGATTTCCAAACGGCATTCCAACTAAAATCTTTTCCGGTAGGGTCGTTGCCGTCTATTTGCGACCCGGAAGCATATACCGAAAAAAAATAGTTATTGTTGGGGGTTGAAAGCGGATTGATAATCACCGTAAATTGGTCGGCTTGAATAATTTGATCGCGTAATCCGAAAATTGAACTTATTTTATCCGGATAAGGATCATTCATCAAAGCTAAGATATAAATACCGGCATCGTTATATAGAAGTTTAACTGTTGTTTTAAATTCGTCTGGTAGCGGAGTACCATTGCCCGGTTCAAACATTTTGAAGCCGCTTACTCCTTCGGTTTGTTGCCACTGCGAATCGTCGGCAATTCCGTCAATTCTTGGTGCCTTTTGAACTCTTATTGCGTGTAATAATTTAGATGTATTTTGTGCAGTAGTTTGAAGAACTCCTATGAAAATTGAATATAATATTAGCGTGTATATTGATAGTTTCATTAAAAAAACAACGAATTTTCTTACTGCAAAGATGTCGATAATTTCAGAATAAAACAAAAAAACTTCCGCTACAAATGGTAGCGGAAGTTTGTGTATATAGAAAAATAAATATTAATTACCGTTGATAATTCTATATTCTGTTCTTCTGTTAAGTTGATGTTGAGCTTCCGAACAAGGTACACCGTCAGAACAGTTGTTCAATAATCTTTCTTCACCGTAACCAACAGAAACAATTCTTGAAGGGCTAACACCTTTTGAAATTAAATAGCTTTTAATTGCATCTGCTCTCATTTGAGACAAATGTTTGTTATAAGCTTTTGAACCGCGACTGTCAGTATGAGATGATAATTCGATACGTGTACCGGGATTGTCTTTAAGTAAAGGAATCAAAACACGGTCAACTTCGCTTTTGGCTTTAGCTGTTAATCTGGCACTGTCTAAAGGCCAATGGATATTTAATTTGTTGGGTTTAACCAAACCGCAGTCAATTTCTTTCCAAACGGAAACACCACCTTTTTTAACCAAAACTTGTTTGCTGACTTCAACAAATTTTGCAGGAATCGTTTCTTCCATAACTTTTGCAGGCTCGTCTATAACTTGACGTTTGATGGTAGCATATTTGGCAGGGATTTCAACTTCTTCAACTCTTGCAGGTTGATCGATAACTCTTTTGTAATAGAAGTCTGTTTTTTCTGCAATAGATACTTCTTCTGCTTGTGCATCATGTCCGAGAGTTTTAACCGGTATGGTTCGGTATTGTGCCGGTTTTTCTACGTAACATAAAGTTTTACAATCATCGGGATTGCCACTGGCACAATCTTTATAAGATGAATATTCCCAACCGGCAGTCTTAGGAAATACTTCTACTTCTTGACTGCTGTTAGTAAATGATGCGGGAGAAACTTTGTAGTATTTTCCGGCTTCTTTTTTGACGTAAGAAATTTTTACTTTTTTGTAAGTAGCCGGATGATAAATGTACTTTTTGGTCGGTTCTTGAATCATTACTTTTTCAGTTACCCACTTGTAAGTGGCAGGTGTAACTTTCAAGACCTTGTAAGCAGGACGTGTTTCAACTTGAATTGTTTCGGTTTTAAATTCGTCCGGTGTTGTACATTTTACATAACATTTTCCCGGTTCAGGATTAGGTGGTAAACCATCGACTTGTGCATAGGTTGACAAACCTAACATAACGATTGCAATTAATAATAGTTTGTTCATACGATTTTGTTTTTAATTAGTTATTATTACATTTGCGCATGATTTTTGTTTTATATCAAAAATCACGATGCAAATATAAAAAAAAAATTATGACTGAAAAAAAAATATTTAATTTTTTAACAAAATTTTTCTTTTTAACATTAACAATTTCAAGTTTTAATGTTTATTCTCAAATATATATAGATAATTGGGTACATCAACCCGATAAAAAAAACTTGAACGCTCCTTTGATTTATGTTGATTTTTGGGCAACATGGTGCGCACCTTGTATCAGTTCCATGCCATATACCGAGGTTATGGAACAAAGATTTAAGGATAAAATTTTGTTCTTATATATTTCAAATGAGCCGGAAAATAAAATCAAGTCTTTTATGTCGCGAAAAAACTATCATTTTTATACGGCCAATGACTTACATGAATACAATTACAGGCATTTTCAAATCAATTCCATACCGGCTGCTCTGA
>JALVKK010000203.1 GCA_027033875.1 Flavobacteriales bacterium | reverse complement strand
CTTTGGCCAAATCGTTGGCATTACCAAACAGTCCGGCATTACCCGAAACACCGTTCAGCATAGCCGCACCCATATCATGGACGTAGCCACGTATAATTTGATGTCGCCAATATTTATCATTTTCTGCAGGGGCGATGCGCGAAACAGGAAATTTTTTCAACGGATTGTAAGTCAAAGTCGTAGCGCCAAGCGGTTTATAAAACAACGAATCGACCAATTTGTCCATTCCTACACCGGTTTTGTCTTCGATAAATTTTTTAAACAAATAAAAAGGCAAACCACTATACACATATCTTAATTTTTCGTATTGCGGTACATTGACAATGGTGTCCCAAATACGATTGAGAAAATCATGTCGCAAATACATATTTTTGGCAACTTCAATATTATAAAGTTTGTCCGGTTTTTTGCGATAATATTTACGTAATGGTTTTTTAGTTCGAGGATTAACGGTTTCCAGATAAAACGGTATCCACGATTTGATTTTGGCATAGTGCGATAGTGCTTCTTTGACCAAAATAGTATCTTTATTACTTCCTTTGAGCAGAGGCATCAAGCTGCCGAGTTGGTCGTCTAATTTAAACATTTTTTTATCGTAAGCCTGCATCATTAAAGTCGTTGTTGCCATCACTTTGGTTACCGAAGCCAAATCGTAAATATCCGTTGTTTTTACCGGTCGTTTTTTATCATAAGTTTGATAACCGAAGGCTTTTTCATAAATCACTTTACCTTTACGTGCCGCCAATACAACGCCCCCAGGCGCTGCCATGGTGTCCAACATAAATTGCATGAGTGAATCAACCCGTTTCAACATGTAACTGTCCATACCAACTTCTTCCGGAAATCCGTAGGACAAACGTTTGATATCTTTTGTAAGTATGCCTGTATTGACCGGATATTTCGGGCTGATACTCACCGGTAATTTGCCTTTAAACGGCAAAGCACCGAAAATCATCTGCGGGGACAATTCTTGAGCGTACCAGTCATTTTGATACGAAATAACTACGGCTTTTGCCGGTAAATCGTCAATCCAGCCAATCAAACTATACGGCGATGTAAATACATCTAAAACAGTAGGCTTATACAATGTAATTCGTTTAATAATTTCTTTTTCTTTGGACGACAATTTATAAGATTTCCAAGGACTAGCTGAGGATTTATGCACACCCACTATCACCAAATTATAAGCCTTTAACCTGCGCCGGATATCATCGGTATTATTTATACGAACCAAATCAACTTGTGTGTATTTGTTCAAATATTGCTTAAAAGTTTGAAAAGAGGCTTTACCTACCGGCACGAAAGCAATTTTTTGAGCGACATTTTTCAGGGGTAAAATATTATTTTCATTCTTAACCAAAGTAATGGCATTGGCAAAGGCTTTTTGATTTAGGAGAGAATCAGTCAAAGTGTAGTAAAAATTCTTTTTAGTTTTAGGTTTCCAGTTTTGTAAACCAGCCCAATATTTAGCCATTAAGATTTTTTTGACCGAATATGCCAATCTTTTTTCGGAAATTAGACCGGTTTTATAAGCTTTTTTTATCTGACCAAAAGCTTTTTCTATTTCAATAGTGCCTAATAAAATATCATTTCCGGCAAGAAAAGCTTGCAGGTCTGCGTCACCGGACGGAACATAATCGGCTACACCTTTCATACTCATGGCATCGGTGATGATAAGCCCTTCAAATCCCAAATTCTCTTTGAGCAAACCCGTTACAACACGATGAGACAAAGTGGTTGGAAACCCCGTAAATTCCAATGCCGGCACTTTCAGATGCGCTACCATAATTCCAGTTAATCCGTTAGGAATCAATTTTTTATAAGGGTACAATTCTACTTTTTGCAAGCGTTTATAATCAAAATTTACCGAAGGTAAGGTTTTGTGACTGTCTTGACTGGTATCACCGTGTCCGGGAAAATGTTTAGCCGTAGTCAAAATGGCAGCTTCTTGAAGTCCTCGCATCATCATATAGGCTTTGCGGGCAACATTTTGTTTATCTTCACCGAAGGAGCGATTACCGATAATCGGGTTGGCGGGATTGGTATTGATGTCAACAACGGGTGAAAAATTCATTTGAAAACCGGCAATACGGGTTTGTTGTCCGATACGGCGTCCTATTTCATAAATAATACTATCATTTTGAATGGCACCTAAGGTCATATTCCACGGAAAACGCGCGGTTGAATCCAGACGCATTGCCAGTCCCCATTCGGCATCGATGGCTGTGATGACCGGATACTTGGCATTGATTTGAATAAAATTATTTAATGCTTGTTCGTCAGAAGGCTGTCCTTTTAAGAAAAAGAAATTGCCGATATGCAACTTGTTAAGCAAATTATTGATTTTAGTTCTATTTTCGTCCGTATTGTCAGAAGCTATAAACGGCATAAATAACTGCCCGATTTTTTCATCTAAACTCATCCGGTTATATATGGAATCTACCCATTGCAGTTGCTGTTTGCTTTTGTATAAAGGATGAGGTTGTTGTGCATAAAATACATAAAAAGTCAAAATAAACAAGAAGGATAAGAGAACTTTCATTTGCAAATGTTTCTATAAATTTAGGATATATATTTGTAATAAGATATAAACGTCAAATTTACAAAGAATTTGTTATATGCCATTATTGTTTTTTTTCTTAATTTTACCAAAACTTTTAAAAAATATTATTTATGAAAAAGTCATTAGGAATACTCGGTGTTATTATTGTCATCGGATTTTTTTTGTACAATTTTTTTGTAGGTTTCTACAATACCGGTGTTGAATATCAAGAAAATGCTAAAACAGCTTGGTCAAAAGTAGAGAGCGCTTACCAACGACGGGCGGATTTAATTCCCAATTTGGTCAATACCGTAAAAGGTTATGCCGAACACGAAAAAAGTACTTTGGAAGCGGTTATCAAAGCTAGAGCAGCTGCTACACAAACCAAAATTGACCCTTCTAATATTACGCCTGAACAAATGGCTAAATTTCAACAAGCGCAACAAGGTTTGAGCGGAGCACTCAGTCGTTTATTGGTCACGGTAGAAAAATATCCCGACCTGAAAGCAGATAAACATTTCTTAGAACTGCAAAGCCAATTGGAAGGCACGGAAAACCGTATTAAAGTGGAACGGGATCGTTACAACGAATCCGTTAATATATTTAACAAACATATTAAAAAATTCCCCGGAAACTTACTTGCCGGCATGTTCGGATTTAAAGAAATGGCAAGATTTCAAAGTGATAAAGGTGCGGAAAAAGCCCCGAAAGTTCAATTTTAAAATATGAATCCGGAAGATTTTTTTTCACCCGAACAAGAGCAACAAATCGTCGATGCTATCAGACAAGCCGAAAAAAACACTTCGGGTGAAATTCGGGTGCATTTGGAATCAAAGAATGAAGATAAGCCGACATTGGAATATGTATGGTATATCTTTGATGCTATTGGCATGCGTCAAACC
>JALVKK010000202.1 GCA_027033875.1 Flavobacteriales bacterium | reverse complement strand
GTATTGTTTCCGGTATTGAGGTCGGGAAAAATTAAGACACTGGCTTGACCGGCAACCGGAGAATCCGGCAATTTTTTCTTTCCGACACCGAGGTCAACCGCTGCATCGTACTGAATCGGTCCTTCGACTAAAATATCCGGACGTTTTTGTTTGACAATCTCAGTAGCTTGACGTACTTTTTCGACATCTTCGCCTTTACCCGAACTACCTGATGAATATGATAACATTGCTACTTTCGGATTGATACCGAACTTTTTAGCCGAATCGGCAGAAGCAATGGCAATTTCTGCCAGTTCTTCGGAATTAGGATTAGGATTTATGGCGCAATCTGCAAAGGCAGACACCCTGTCGGGTAAGCACATAAAGAACACCGATGATACTAATTTGGCATCCGGTTTGGTTTTGATCAATTGCAATGCCGGCCGAATGGTGTGTTGGGTTGTATGAACGGCGCCGGATACCATACCGTCGGCATCGCCGTTTAACACCATCATCGTACCGAAATAAGATACATCTTTGATCAAATCGTAAGCCATGGCTTCGGTAACACCTTTGTGTTTTCGCAATTCGTATAATTTTCGGGCATAATCGTCCAATTGCGGTGCTGTTCCGGGACAAATAATTTCGACTTTGTTACAATCCAAATTGATACCGTTATTTTTTACAATACTACAAATTTGTTCCTGTTTTCCAAGTAAAACAATATCTACCAATCCGTTGGCTTGTAAATGGCAAGCGGCTTTTAAGATACGTACATCGTTACCTTCGGGCAATACGATTTTTTTATGATGACTTCCAGCCTGTTCTTCCAAGTTATACAAAAACATGGATGGCGTCATATTTTCGTTTTCATATTTAATCAATTTATTGAGTATCTGTTTGACGCCGACATGTTTTTTAAACAAACTGATGGATCGCATAATTTTTCGGGTATCAAAAGCATTGATACGCGGTTTTAAATCCGCAATTTTACTACTGGCTTCAAAAGTGTTCGGTTTAACGACAATGATCGGCATGCCGGGATTGATACCGCCTATAAGTTTTACAACAGGTTTTTCGGGCATTATACCGCCGGTTAGCACCAATCCCGAAATATTTGGATAAGCATCACTTTTGTCGGCTTGAATGGCACCGAGAATCAAATCGGCACGGTCGCCGGGGGTAATAACAACCGATTTATCACGCAATCTGTTTAAATAATGACGTAGTTGCATAGCACCTACTTCGTATTGCTTGACGGGTTGTTCCAAATGCTTTTCTCCAAAAAGTACTTTACCGTCAAAATAATTTAAAATATCACGCATACTAGGTTTGAGTAAATTCTCATCACGTGGCACAGCCGTAACATAAGTCTCCTTATCAACAACTTTTTTTATCCGTTTGATAACGGAATTTAAGTTTTTGGGTTTGATTTTATTGGCAATAACGGCTTGTACCTCAACATTTTCGTCCTTAAAACTATCGTATGCCAGCTTGATATTGCTTACATATTCATCAAAAGTTTTGGAGATACCACTCGATACCAGAATGGTCGGAATGGATAAATTGGAAGCTAACTTAACATTCAATTCAAATTCAATCATAGCCCCTTCACCCGAAAAATCACTGCCTTCAATTAAAATAAAGTCAAACTTTTTTTCGAGTTTTTTATATTTTCTAATGATGGTTTCCAAAATCTTTTTTTCACCGCCTTTGTTTAACAAATCAATCAAATTACTTCTGCTGTAACCATAAGCATCTCGATAAGACAAATCCAAATGGAAATGCCTGATCATAGTTGTAATATGATTATCTTGTTTACCTTCGGGATAATCGTCAATAACCGGTCTAAAATACCCAACTTTGTTTTTTCGGGTTAATAATTCGTTCATCAATCCGATACTGATGAGTGATTTGCCGCTAAAAGCCTCAATTGTTGCGATATATACTGCTTTGTTCATGTTAAAAATTTTTTACGTTGCAAAGTTATCAATAAAAGCAGGTATAAAAATGATTTTTTAGATTTTTTTATAAAAAAACGTCGAAAAATTTCGACGTTTTTAATTGTTGGTTGTTTGATTGGACTTTATAGTTATTCGAGGGCAGTAGCCCCCCGACAAAGCAGATATGCACTGTCAAAATAACAGCAAATCTTTTAACTACCGCGTTACCAAAACCTTCTTGACACTTTGGTGATTACGATAGATAAATCTCACAAAGTATAAACCGCTGTTATCAACATGATATGTCAGCATATTTTTTACCTTTCCGGCATATAACTGTTTACCATCGGCATCATAAATTTCAACACGACCAGATTTGTTTTTCAAATTGATATTAATTTTTCCTGTTTGTGAATGTACAAACCAATCGTTTTTCAATATATCCTTATCGTCAATTGAAGCTACTTGCACATCAAAAGATTCAATTTCCGATCCATTAGGTCTGATAGCCGAAAAATGTAAATTGTTGCCGTTGATATGCAATTTACAATAATGATGCGTTTCTTCTGCCGTAACGATATTGGGATACGAAGAGTTCGGTCCGTATAAAGGCGCTCCGCCACCGCCGGTTGTTATGTGTTGTACACCGTTGACAACGGCTCTCGAATAATAATGATTGTGTCCGTTTATGGCAAATTTTACATCGTATTGTTCAAAAAGCGGTTGCAAAATATTTTGCACACTCGAATTATTGCTATGCCCTCCTGCTGACCAACCGGGTTTGTGAAATATGGCTATTTTCCAATCTTTATCGGACGTGGATAAATCGTTTACTATCCAGTTGTATTGTTGGCTGCCTTGCGAATAACTCGTAAATTGGTCAATCACGATAAAGTGTGCCGGTCCGTAATCAAAACTATAATAATACCGGTTGTTCGGATATGCATAAGGAAAATATTTAGCAAACAACAATCCTTGTCCTTCGTGATTTCCCATTGCGGTTACATAAGGTAAATTGCCTAACAATTCCATAATATTTGTGTATTGTTGCGCAAAAAATTCAGTTTGCCAAGAACTTTCGTCATCACCGTCGCTTACTAAATCACCGGAATTTAAAACAAATGTTTGTTTTAAATTATTTTGCGAAATATCATTCATAATAGCCTGTGCCACATCATCGTGATCCGAAGGATAAGTACGGGTATCACCATATGCAAAAAATGTTATTTCTTGAGCGCTATCAGGCGCAAAAGATTGAAAACTACCGGTTTTAAGATTAGTGTTATTGACACTTACCCTATAATAATATTTTTGATCCGGAGTCAAATTATCCAAAGTAACTATGTGTTGGTGGTCGGAACTGTTGTTCTCGCTAGTTTGTATGCTACCATCAGAATAAGTTGTATCTGTCCCGTATTCAAATGTGCAATTTTGTGTACTGTTAAGTTGCCAAGTTACAAGAATATCATTATTTTCTCCGGACAGTAAAACATAAGGTAATTTTTGATAAAAATTAAGAGTTGCAAATTCC
>JALVKK010000201.1 GCA_027033875.1 Flavobacteriales bacterium | reverse complement strand
GAACAAGCCGTAGCGGATTATTTTAGGCAGATTAAAGAAAGCTGTTACAAATACCAAATCGATTATATTTCGGCGGATATTAATTTGGGCTTTAAACCGGTTTTGGTGCCGTTTTTAGTAGCAGGTGGTAAATAGAAAGGTTTCATCGAATGAAATTTTAATTTTTGAAATATGAAAAAAAAACCGCCCAGAATTTGGGCGATTTTTTAATGTTTACCGGTTAATTTTAATTTTTAGCCAAACCTTTAACATCGGTTACTTGTCCGTCAGTTACCAAAGCTACCGAATACACACCGGCAGGGTAATTAGACATGTCAATATTGATGGTATCGGTATTGACATCTACCACATAGTTACCAACCACGTCATTATTGCCCGACACATTGATCAACATCAAGTAAGCGGAACTGCCTTCGTTGATTTTGTAAGTTACTTTCAGATTGTTAGAAACAGGATTAGGCGTCAGGCTGACAATTCTGTTTGGTTTAAGCTTGATTTCAACCTCTTTATAATCTTTAAAACCGTCAGCTGTAGCTATGACTTCCAATTTGAATTTTTTAGCCATATCTGCCGAGACGGTCATATCTTTACCTTGATAAATCAAATTTCCTTCCATATCATACCAATTATAAATAGCTGCTTCGTTGATGCTTTCAGCACTTAGTGTTACAATTTCATCTTTATCTGCTTCCTTATCTTGTGCTTCAGCAAAAAATACAGGTCTGGTTTTTTTCTGAATAATAAAAGTTTCCCCACCAACAATTGCACCTGTTTGCGCATCGCGTTGTATCAAATGATATTTAAACCGGTCTTTAGCTGTTATTTTCTTGGTTAAGAAATTGAAAGTCAAAGTTAATGCTCCGAATTCTTTCGGATTAAATGCCAAATTATCTAACAGCACATTGTCTCCTTTGACTATTTTCTTTTTATCATCAGCCGTACTTTTCAATTCTTCGGCAATTTTACCGCCACGTTCCCAAGCTTCGTATAATTTGGGTCCCATTTTGAGCTTAACTTCTGCTTCTTTAAATATAGGATTACCGGATTCGCTATCATCTTTTACCAATTCCAAATAGTATAAATGTGCAGTATCAGACCAATTACCGACTACTACCGTGCCTGATAGGATATTATCCGGTTGGTTGGGGTCCACATCAATAACCATTACATTTTTCCAAGCAATATTGTTATTATTGGCGACATTTGCCGGTAAGTCGGTTGTTTCGGTAAATGTCATCTGGTCATTGGGTGACACAATGCGAGCCAACAAACAGAAATGCCATGTATTGGGTTCAACTTCATCATAATTATCAACATTTGGAATTCGCCAAGTGAATTTAACTATGCGCTGTTCACCGGGTTGTAAAATAGGAATATCAGCCACACCTATTTCACCACCGCCTACGGCACCATTCGGATTGGTATGTTGTCCGTCCCAAGGGGTCGGCCATTCTAAATCCGTATTGGAATTTGCCCAATACAAATGCAATTTTTCTTGAGCGGTTGAAGCTATATTACCGCGATTGGTAACTTTGACATAGACATAAACCGGATGATCGGAATCATATTCCGGATCTTCATGTTGGGTACCGCCATCATCGTGATTACGAATCCAGATATCCTCACTTTCCCAAAATCTTTGCGTAATGGTATTGGGTTCAACACCGGTATCCGCAGGGGAATCTTTGACCATTAAATCCATTTGGTTTAATGATTCGTATGCACCGGTATTTTGAGCATTGTAACGGGCTGTTCCCCATTCTATTTTATCGGCATCACCGGTGGTTTTCCATGCGTAAATAACGGCATCATCATCTGCAATGACTACTTCGTTTTTGCCGTCATTATCTATATCCCCAACATAAGGTGATCGAGCAAAATTTTTATTAGCATCCAATTCCGGAATATGCCAACCACCGCAAAGTGTACCGTCTAAATTATAAGCATCTAAGAAATATTTTGCATTGATAACAATTTCCATATCGGCATCATCATCGACATCGGCTATAATGGGTTCGCCGATAGCATTACCGGATATATCGATGTCATATCTATTGGCATTTTGGTTAAAAATACTTATTTGTGAACCATTGGCTACTACTACTTCTGGGAATCCATCACCATCAATATCACCCATAGAAAAACCACTTGGATTGTCGATTTGTATATTGCAAGTGTTGTTATTACCCCAAGCGCCAGGAATAAAACTACCATCTTGTTGCAATCCATATAGATTATATTCATTTACATTATTAACACTTAAAACAAAAATCTCCTTAGTATTATCTTGATTAATGTCACCTAATATAACAAAACGATCTTTAGAATCAGCTGTTGTTGTACCATTCAATTCTTTGACAAAAACCGTTTCAAAATTAGTGCCGTTGTAATGAGTATAATAAACAGTACTGTGGTTATTATGGTTTTGATCTTTTTGAACGATAAATACAACCTCGTTGTTACCATCATGATCTAGATCTCCTACAGCAGCTACTGTTTCTGCTAAATCATTTGAATTATCAATTCTATTATTATAAAGTTCTTGCGTCGTGCCACTATCATAAATATGAATGGCTTGCCCTTCATCAAATACTACAATTTCTTTAGTGCCGTCATTATTCATATCAGTCAAAATAGGCGATTTTCGAGCATTATGCGGCAAGTCGATATAACCGGTACCCCATAATTCATCCGGCATATCTCTGTTATCATTTGGGTATGAATCAATTGTTCTATAACCAAATAGATGATAAGGTGAATAGCCGGAAGCAAATACTTCAGCATGTCCATCATTATCAATATCATATAAAGCCGGTTTGTAATATATAGGACTATCAGTTTCTGCAAATCCCATCAGATTAGTAGTATTTCCATCAAAATTAAACAATTCTTGTCCCTGATTATTATAAGCCAATAAACGTCCTTTTTCTTGAGTGGACACTCGCCAATCACCCATACCTACAAATATTTCTTTACTTCCATCTGTATTGATATCTAAAACAGTTGGTGATGATACTCTTCCCGTAATAAATGTATGCTGCACCGGAAAACCGGTTAATAAAGGTAATGTAGTCCAAGCTTTATAGCCTTGAACTCGATGCCCGTTATTATAATTAGGATTGGTCAATAATTGTTCTAAAGGAATTTCGTTATTGGTTAAACTGACGGCGCTGATTTTGTAGAAGTATGTATGCGCTGCAGCAACATCCGTGTCTTCATACATACTAGAACCGGTTATAATTTGTGGATTCACCTTGGTATAAATGCCGTTTATATCATCACTTCTGTAAATATTGTAACCTTTTGGTTGTGGGTACACGGGTGACCACATCAACTTAATAGATATATCGGTGGAAGTAAAATGATAACCACTGATTATAGGTGGCATGGCTTCTAATAAATCAAACGAAAAATCTTTGGTAACCCCAAATGCATTGGTGATTTGTAAATTTAAAGGCAAAGTATTGCTACTCATATCAACGACTTTGATACGATAAGCCGTGGCATTATTTTGACGTTCAAATGCCGGAATATCCGGATAGGCACTTGTGGCTTGCAAGACTTGAATCAAATTGGTATCACCGGATGTCAATGTTGCACTGCTTATTACCTGACTGACGGAACTGTTATTAGCAACGCCTACATATAAATTGTATTCTACTCCGTCTTGAAGTTGATCCGGATTGATGATATTACCGTTGTCATCATGGACCAATCGCGGTCCCAAATCTAATTGGACATTTGTCATATCCAAATATATCTCATCACGGTGTTGGTAGCCGTTATCATTGGTTATCTTCAACCAAAATTTTAAATACCTTGGTATGGCGCCGTTATTCCCGACTTGAAATTGATACCCGTTTAAGACTTGTTGGCTGCCGGGGGCAAAACTGCCGGTGGCATTGACATTGGCTTGGGTAACCGTAACTAAACCGTTTAAACCCATATCCGGTTCTAAAACCGTTTGGACATTATCGATAGCAGCCCCGCCGGAATTGGTCAAAGTTAAGCTTAAATCCACCGTTTCGCCCGGTTCTATGGCACCGTTGCCGTTGGCATCGTTAAAAGCCGTATTGGTTACATATAAATGTGCCTGCGGCAAATGAACATGTGTGGAAGCCGTAGCCGGAATATAATTTTTGGCAGTAGCCGTTACGGTCATATCGCCTTCGGTATCCGGTTGCAGATAAAAGCTTGCCGAAGTGGTATGTGCCGCAAGCCTTTGACTACCGTAAACCTCTATTTGTTGGGTTTGGTTATTGTATTTATAAACCGTAAGGGTCGCCGGTTCGTTTAAATCATTGATACTGACCGTATAGGCATTAGTGGTGCCGTTATCTATATTTATATCTGCCGGCACTGACAAAGCAATATCTTGCGGGGCATCTGACCAAACTTGCATAGTGGGGTCGCCGAATAATTCATAAGTATATACTGCATTGATAGAAGGAGAGGTATAAATATTCATAGCTGATAATCCCAAACTGGAATTGCCTGTCCCATACACTTTATTAAAAAATGCAATAGGTATATCATCTCCATCTCTTGTTAATGTACTATCCGGATTGGCTAAAATAGCTACGCCTCCACCATTCGGATTGTTGATATAATGTTCAGCAAAGCAATCTTTATCAAATTGTCCGGGTTCGCAGCCAACGGTTAGCATAATTTGCGGATAGGTATTGTGCAGGTTATCGGCATCTTGAGTGTTAAAAGTTTGCCCTTTTCTTACCGATGACGTCCCAATAGCATATGGGTTAGCATGGTCAGCATGATACACAAAATGAAAAGCTTGCCCATTATGTCCATCGTTTAAAGCATTGGTAAAATGTTCTTTATTGAGCTCTTCCCCAATACACCCATTTGGAAAAAAATTTGTATTCAATGAATGGGTAGTATAATCATCTAATAACATCCATTTATTTTTTCCGTTTAATATAGGGTCGTTATAAAATTGTGCTGCTACACTCATTATATGTGTATTGTAATCTGTTGAATCAGTATATTTCTGATAAGCACCGGTAAATAAAAAATGGTTGATATAATTTCTGTCACCTACATTTAACCTCTCATAGAGTTTAATTTTTTGAATCATATTTGTGACTTCTTGAATCGTTTTTACCGGTAAGCGGCCGATGATATTATCAATATTATTAAAATAATAATAATTTGTTATAGCTATATTCCAGTTCCCCATTAAATCATTATAGTACCTATCTGTTGGGGCTCGAACTATTCCTCTAGTATATCTTGCCGGTACAATATCAGTATCACCACCGATTAAGATGTTTACGGTATTCCAATATTGCTTGACATCCTTTAAGTAATTTCTGATTTGTTCGGGATGGTCCACGCCGGGATATCGATTATAGATATCTTCGACCGTAGCAATGACCGTCGGTATTCCCCGTTGGGTTTTATAATCGGCTAGTTCTTGAAAAGCCGGTTTTAAAGCATTATTGGTAATAATGATATAATCAGGGCGGTCACCGATGTCGTCGGTTTGCCAGTGCAGGACTTGTTTGGTACATGTGCCTATAACCGGACCTGGCGGTTGACTCGGACGCCGCATATCTTGTAAGCTTTGTGGGTTTGCCACCATATCTTTAACAAAGTTTCGGGTTAAACTTTGCATGTTTGCACTAATATGCCCCGAAGCGGTATAGCTGCCGTTGGTATATTGAATGCTAAAATCCACTTGCCTGTATAGGGCTAATTCCCTATCATCCGGAATATACCGGAATGGACAAACCGCCACACTAACAACGTGTTGGTCAAAAATATACCGGTCGGCGATGATTTTGGCATTTTGAGCCGGATAAGCCGTATGGCTGTTATATACCGCCGGATTGGGCGCTACGGTATCACAAACCTGCCCGATAATACAAGGTGGTTGTACCGGGGCGATATAATAGGTATTATTAAAAGTATATAAATCCGTTGGATTAACTTGTAAACCGATAACTTGACTGCCGGCGGGTAAGACGAAGTTTTGAATAAAAACAGGGAGTTTGGGAGCGGCTACGCTGTCTAATGCCGTTACAGTTACCTTAACGGGGGGGGGTAATTACTTGAATATCAATGTATTGCAAAACACTATTAAAAGTGTAGTCTTGGGCTTGGGTTTGCAGGCTACCCGTAACTTGGGCAAAGCTACCGAACCACTCGAGCCAAAATACTAAAATGAGTAATTTTTTCATAGTATGTTATTTTTGGATAAGTAATTTTTGGGTATAAATTTGTCCCTGATTTTGGACTTGTATCAAATAGATACCCTTGGTTAAACGGCTCACGTCTATCGGCTTACCGGTTTGTAAAGCCATAAAGGGTGTAAGTTCTTTTCCTTCTAAATCAACAATATGGTATTGTACCGGATATTGTATTTTATTGTCTTTTAGGTTTATAAAGACTTGGTTTTTGGCGGGGTTTGGGCTGATGCTAAAGATTTCTTTAGATATTTCAGCAACATCGCCCCCTCCGGGAAAATAGTTTTGTCCCGTGGTATTTTTGTAAATGGTACCATATCCAACTACATATCCAACATTATTGTAAAATGTAATAGCATGTAAAACATTATAATTATTTGTCTCAGCAACTTCTATTTGATTAATATAGCCGGTATTGGGGTCATTATTTAGCGAATATTTAACAATACGCCCCGAATCGTTAGATGCGCTAATCGTGCAAACATATCCTACAATCCAAATCTGGTTCATATCAGTAGCATAAATATCATAAGGACAAGGTACGACTGTATCAAAAGACGGAGATGTGATTGAGATAAAACTATTTCCTCCATCAAGGGTTTTAAGAAATTCAAATTCGTTTAGAAAAACACCTTCTTGGTCACTAAGCATATATAATGCATTAAAATCAGATTCAATATTCCCTATTTCATGCCACTGGTTGTTTGCGTTACTTTTTTTATAGATTTTACCATGGGCAGTGTCACTTACGGCATAACCCAAAGTATCGTTAATCATTTGTATGTCTTTAATATGATGCCAACCTCCTGTATGTTCAGTCGTCCAAGATAATCCGCCATCAGTGGTTTTAAGAATTAGTTCATCAAAGCCACCTATATAAACAGTATCGGCTGAAACACAACTAACGGCTGTAAAATTGTTATTATAACCGGTATTTAAACTTTGCCAAGTTTGTCCGGCATCGGTAGATTTTAATAAAGTATCATGTTCGCCGGCAATATAGCCGGTTTGAGCATCGGCAAATTTAACGCGGTTTAAGTGTTCAGTGGTTGGACAAGATATGGTATTCCATTGCGTACCACCATTGGTTGTTCGTAAGATCGTACCGTAATTTCCTACTACCACAACGGTATCTTCGCTAATACAATAGACATCATTGAGATAGTGGGTGGTACCGGAATTTTGCTCAATCCATTGGGCGTTTATAGCGGTTAGCCAGCCCAAGGTCATCCATAGAAAAAAGATTTTTTTCATGAGTCATAAATTTTGAGTTTTAAAAAATTAATAAATATTACCGGAATTGTCCGGTTTTGTCTGCTTTAAATAGTTTTTGTATTTAAAGTTAGGGGCTACTGCCTTTTGGCAGAATCAGAAGATTTCAGATTTGCGATTTGCGATCTCAGATTTCAGATTTCTGTAAATCATTGACTAAGGTTGGGACACTGTCCCTACATTTGTAGGGGTTGCTCATGCATCGCAAAGCATATACCGAAGTGTCTGGTTTTGAAGTTAAGTGTTAGGTGTCATATAATTGGTTTTTAGGTGTTTATCTTATATGTTTTAAATTATGAAATTCATATTAAAATAAAACTATGCGTAAAGTTAATAAAAATATTTTAATGTTTTTGTGTGGTTTGTTAGTTTTTTGAGTGGAAAGTGCAAATGAAGAATTGTTAAGTTTATATATCCAAAATTAATTCATGATTTTAACAAACATAAAATTTTGTTAAAAACAAAAATTATTTCTTAATTGTAACAAAATTTATTATCTTTCGTCATTATTAAATAAATTTAAAATATAATATTATGTACAAAAACCTATTTTTTAGCTTCATTACCCTTTTTATTACCGGTTTTGTTTCTGCTCAAACAGCCGACGAAATTATCAATCAATATTTTGAAAATATTGGTGGAAAAGATAAGTTAGAATCCATAAAATCACTTCATATTCAAGCATCTACAAAAGCTCAGGGTATGGATTTACCTATAGAAATATACATGACTAAAGACGGTAAACAATATATTGCCACCGACATTCAAGGCAAAAAATTAGTACAAGTGGCTTTTGACGGCAAAACCGCTTGGCATACCAATTTTATGAATATGAAAAACGAAAAAATGGATAATGAAGCTACCGAAAATATGAAACGAAACGCCGGTGGTGATTTTATCAGTCCTTTTCTAAATTATAAAGAAAAATCTTACAAAATAGCATATCTCGGAAAAGAAGAAATAGAAGGTGTTGAAACCTTTAAAATCAAGTTGACTCAAAAACCGGAAATTAAAGACGGTAAAGAAAGTATCAAAGAAAGTTTTTACTATTTTGACGCGGAAAATTATGTGCCTGTGGTTGTTGAAACAGAAATAAAAGACGGACCGATGAAAGGAGCCAAATTTCAACAAATTTTTAGTGATTATCAAGAAGTAAATGGTATTTATTTTCCTTTCAGTATGATGAACAAGTTTAACGGACAAAACGGTCAGGAAGTAAAAATAACAAAAATTGAAATCAATCCGGAAATTGATAAAAGTATCTTTGAGTTTAAAGAAAGTAGTGATAAGTAAATGATTAATTTTGAATAACGAATACCGAACAAGGATTTTCGATTTAAGAAGTGAAAAATCTGAAATCTAAAATCAGCGTTCTTTTATTTGATATTCATTACATTTAACTTATTCATCCGACATCTGACATCTGACATCTGACATCAAATAACCAAATAACCAACATCACTAAAAATGAAAAAATTATTCACATTATCAGCGATTTTTATCATACTAATCACAAATGCCCAAATAAGCAAACTAACCGGCAAACAAGTTTTCGGTGCTTTACGAGCCAGACATTTAGGACCGACCGTAACCAGTGGCAGGGTAGCGGATATTGCCGTTCATCCTACGGATAACAATACGATATATGTTGGAACGGCAGGAGGCGGGGTTTGGAAATCTCAAAATGGCGGGTTTGATTTCGTACCGGTTTTTGACAAGCACAATTCGTCTATAGGTTGCATAGCTATAGATCCGAAAAGACCGGGCCGAGTGATATGGGTTGGTACCGGTGAGACTTGGACTCGTAATAGTACCCTACCCGGTAATGGTTTGTACAAATCGACAGACGGTGGTGTCAATTGGAAAAAAATAGGTTTTGAGGATTCCGAACGCATCAGCAGTATTCTTATTCATCCGGAACACCCCGATACGCTATATGTAGCGATTCTCGGTCATCTTTGGGGAGATTATGACAAGCGCGGGGTATTTAAAACTACTGATGGCGGAAAAACTTGGCAAAAAATTCTTTCCGGCAAACCGGATACGGGGGTTTCCGATTTGGTTATGGACCCGCAAAATCCTAATATAATGTATGCCGCCCTTTGGCAATTCCGTCGCACCCCTTGGTCTTTTAATTCCGGTGGATATGAGTCTGCATTGTTAAAAACCGTTGACGGTGGTAAAACCTGGCACAAAATTCACAACGGTTTTCCGCAAGGAAAATTAGGACGTATAGCTATAGCCGTTGCACCTACCGATTCTAACCGTTTATATAGTGTGATAGAATCCGAATATGCAGACAAAAGTGGTTTGTATGTTTCTGACGATGCCGGTGCCAATTGGAAACTGACCAATAAAGATTTTAATATCACGGTTCGCCCCTTTTATTTTGCCCGCATTG
>JALVKK010000200.1 GCA_027033875.1 Flavobacteriales bacterium | reverse complement strand
ATAACATTGACTATTTGTTTTAAAATCAAATCGTAAACCGATACTTTATTGTTAGTTGTGTATGCGCCTTGATGAGCAACAAACAAATAATCGTCATTCTTGACCATTTTTTCAGGTCCTAAAGCAACAGATATTTGACCGGTAACTTGGTTAGTGTCGGTATTAACGATAGCCAAATAATCATCGGTATCGTCAGATGTGTCTCCCCAACAAGTAACCAAAGCGGTATGTTCGTTGATGCTTTCAAAATAACGAGGATTATATAAGCCGGTAGCTATTGTTGCGATTTTTCCCATTGTCTCGGCATCGGCAACTTCAATTTTGTTTGAACCGGTTACGACAATATAAGCTTTGTCGTTGCTAAATCCGATAGATTGTGCCTGATCACCCAAAGCGGTATTGTTGGTATTTTGGTAGATATCATTACTGACTTTTGAAAAGTCTTTGTTGATATAACTGACAGAGGCGTTTCCTTGAGTATAGTTGCCTTCGTTGATGATAAAAATACCTGATGCAAATTTGCCTTCTGTTTCGATTGGTTTGTCTTTTTTGCAAGCTGAAAAGCTGATGATTAACGTAATAACTAACAGTAAATTGATTTGTTTCATAGTATTTAAATTTTAAAGTTTAAGATAAATTCATAATACCGTCCCGGTTGTGGACGGGAAGGTACGTTTTCGTAATATGTGTTTAGCAGATTATGAATGTTAAATTGTATATTGATATGTTGTCCGAAATTGTGGCTCAAAGATAAACTATGTAATTGATATGCCGGCAAATATTTTGTATTTGTTGTGGTAGTATATATTTTGCCTTGATAGTTGTACCTGTAACTCAAACTTAAAGATTTGTATGACAGATTGAACAAATTTAATCCCGTCAATTGGGGGGTGTACGGTAACAATTTTAAGTTTTTACAATTCACAGCCCGGTTGTAGTTGATGTTTATTTGATTTGATATACGCCATTTATCATTGATTATCAACGTCTTATTTATGGTTAGTTCTGTGCCGGAATAACGAACGGATTCAAAATTTTCAGGATACCAAATTTGATTGTCGCCGGGTATCCATTTGATTAAATTTTGATTATCGATATAGAAGAACGTTATGTGTACTTCAAAATTTTTGTGATTAAAATCATAACCGGCATCTGTACTATAACTTGTTTCGGGTTGTAATTGTTGATTACCTCCGGGTGTCCAAAACAAGTCGTTGAAGGTGGGTAACCTGAAATTTTTTGATATATTAAAACGTAGTTGGTGATAGTTGTGAAAATTATAATTCATTTCCAGCGCACCTGTCAATGGTATTTTTACCATATTATTATAATCTTGTCTTAATTTGAAATTATAATAAAAGTTATTGAGATGCTGTGTCCAAATTAAAAAAGCGGCATAATTGTTTCTGATGTGTTTGCCTATATTGTCGCCGTTACCCGATTGTTTGGATATTTCATTGCCAATAACAATATTATAAGGCTTATACAAACCAAAAGTTAATATATTTTTTGCCAAAATGCTTTGTCCGTTGCTATGACTGTTTGCGGGTAAATTTTTGTTAAAAAAATACTTGTATTCTTCATTCAAATATGCCACAATTGTATGACTTGTAAAATGTTTGGATTGCCAAAGCCAACCTACTGATAGATTGTTATTAGCAGTAAATAATTCAGCATTTTGAGGCATATAGACTGTGCGTGAAGTTTCGCGTTTCAGCTTTGAAAATTTTGATTTAAGATATAATTGATGCTGTTGCAGTTTTATACCGTTTATGAAAGAAAAATCCCAACCTTGATAGCTGCCGTTTTCGTTTTTGAGATTATATCCCGGATAAGGATAGTTGTTTTTTGATTTTTGAGTCTGAAAGCTGAATTTTGTATAAGTTTTATGATTGCTGCTAATAATTTTAAAACGATTTAAACCGGTTTTAAAACTGCCGATTTTGGTATGGTTTGATAAATGAAATTTTTTAGTAAAACTAATTTTATCAATTAAAAAAATAACCCCACCGATAGCACCGCTGCCAAAACTGACACTGCTACCACCTTCTTTGATAAAAATTTCATCAAAACCACCCGGCGAAAAGCTATTCAAATCCGTTTGTCCGTTTAAAATGGAATTAACGGGTATGCCGTTCCAGACAATTTGAGTATGAGTTGCACTCGTACCTCTCAATGCGATACTTGCCAGCATGGCATTACCGTATTCTTTGACAAAAACAGCGGTATTTTGTTTTAAAAGTTGCGTTAAAGACATTACGTTTGAAGTAGAATCGGGTAGAGGTTTGATTTGGTAGGTTTTAAATAGATTTTTGTTTGATATACCATTGACGAAAACCGAATCCAAAATATATTTTCGATTATGCAAATCTTGTCCGAATACCAAAAAGGTTGTCGTAAAAAATACCGATAAAAAGAATAACAGCTGTTTCATAAAATACAATCACCTTTCCACCGAAGGTATTTTGATTATTAAGGTTATAGGTTTAGCAGGTCTCCTGGCTTGCATCTTATGTTTTGCCTTCCCATTTTCTGCAGAAAACAGTGGCGTGAGCTAAACATAAGCTATGTAGCTTACAGTTGCGGGGACAGCTTAGGAATTGCACCTAATTCCCTTTTCATTCCGGATATGTACGGAAACTAAACCTATGCAAATTTATGAATAATAAATCATTTTCGGGTAGATATTTATTGTTTTTTGTCGAAAGAAATTTATTATGTGCTAAAAAGAGACATTTAATAATCATTGTTTTACAGTGTCAAGCAGTTTTTTTATCTTTGTATCAGGATTTTAATTTTTTAAGATAAAACATGGATTTTTTTAAGCGACTCTTTCCTTCAAAGTCTAAAAAATATGAACATCTCGACGACGAACAAGACAGCCTTCAGACGTCAAATATGTCCATAGATGAACTGTTTGTTTATAATTACAAACAAAAAGGCGGTGCCTTTTTTTATCCGGAAGATTTAGCGGATTTTAAAGAGAGTTTGTTGCAACTATTACAATATTTGAATGAAGAGGAATATATTGTTTTGGAAGCAGCATATTTGCAATTTTTACACAAAATGCAAATTCCCGTAACGGATCAATTGGATCAAACAGGTATATTATTGGGCGGTTGTGAAATGTTGATTGCCAACGAAGGCGCTATTATGACAACGGCTGTACATACCAAAGAATATCGTAATCCGGAATTACCGCAACGTCGTGTTATCATTGCTTTATCCAATCAGATTACACCCAATAAATCACAAGCCTTAACCGATATTAACAATAAATATGAAAAACCGCCTGCAAATATTCAAACAATGAGTATATTTGCCCGTCCAAAAAATGATTTGTCGGGAAATATGTGGTATGAAACCTATTTGTTTTTGATAGAAAATTGAAATAAGCACAATAAACAATACACATTAAAAAATAAATGAACGAATTATTAAAAAGAACGATATTCGGT
>JALVKK010000199.1 GCA_027033875.1 Flavobacteriales bacterium | reverse complement strand
TATTTTTGCAAATGGCTACAAAAAATTCACTTATACATCAAAAAAGTATTGTTATTCTTGATTTCGGATCGCAATACAATCAGCTTATCGCCAGAAGAATTAGAGAAACAGGCGTTTATGCTGAAATCTTACCTTATAATATTCCGTTAGAAGAAATCATCAAACGAAAACCCGCAGGCATCATCTTATCCGGTGGTCCTTCGTCGGTTTATAGTGCAGATGCGCATCTGATTACGACTGACATATTTAAGCAGAATATACCCGTATTAGGTATCTGCTACGGTATGCAGCTGATGACATACCTGTTAAATGGCACGGTTGATAAAGGAGAAATCGGCGAATACGGCAAGGCTGTTTTTTACAAAGATTCAGACCATCCTCTGCTCAATAATACAACTGATGAATTTCAAGTTTGGATGAGTCATTTTGACGAAGTAACCGCGGTCCCTGAAGGTTTTGGTATTTTGGGACATACAGATACGTGCATTGCCGGTATATACAATGACGAACAAAAATTGTATGCAACCCAATTCCACCCCGAAGTAGAACATACCAAATTCGGTAAGCAAATCCTCAATAATTTCGTCTTGGATATCTGTCAAGCCAAACCCAATTGGGATTTACACGATTACATCACCCAAACTATATCCGCTATAAAAGAAACGGTAGGCGACGAAAAAGTGATACTCGGACTTTCGGGCGGCGTGGATTCGTCGGTTGCCGCCATGTTGATACACAAAGCTATCGGTAAGCAGTTGACCTGTATTTTTGTCGATACCGGCTTATTGCGTCAAAACGAAGCAGAAGCGGTTATGGAGACTTACGGCAAGCATTACGATATGAATATCAAGCTGGTCGATGCGGGCGAGCAATTTTTATCAGCTTTAAAAGGCGTATCCGACCCCGAAGAAAAAAGAAAAATCATCGGACGGGAATTTGTAGAAGTTTTTAACCGCGAAGCCGGAAAAATAAAAGATGCCGCTTTCTTGGCGCAAGGCACTATTTATCCGGATATTATAGAATCACAATCGGCAAAAGGAGGTCCGTCCGCTACCATCAAATCACATCACAATGTCGGAGGCTTACCTGAAAAAATGCACCTGAAATTGTTGGAACCACTCAAAGAATTGTTTAAAGACGAAGTGCGAAAAATAGGTTTAGAGCTAGGTATTCCCCGTAAGATGATTATGCGACACCCGTTTCCCGGTCCCGGACTCGGTATCCGTATCCTCGGAGAAATATCAGCCGAAAAAGTTAAGATTTTGCAACAAGCAGATGCTGTTTTTATAGAAGAATTACGAAAAAACGATTTGTACGACAAAGTCAGTCAAGCCTTTGTCGTTTTACTACCGGTAAAGTCGGTAGGGGTTATGGGAGACGAACGCACTTATGAATATACAGCGGTTATCCGTTCGGCAAACACAACGGATTTTATGACGGCAACATGGTCGCGATTACCTTATGATTTCTTGGAGAAAGTATCATCACGTATCATTAATGAGGTAAGAGGTATCAACCGCGTGGTGTATGATATCAGTAGCAAGCCGCCGGCAACCATTGAGTGGGAATAGAAACGAATGTAATTCGTTTCTTGTTGAATGTTTATAATGTTCATAATGTTCGTAACGTTTTTAACTTTGTAGAGACGCACGACCCGTGCGTCTCAATTGAAACAATAAAAAAATACCATTGAGCGCCGTAGGGGCGATACCTTTGTAACCTAAACAATAAATAATATAAAATTCAAAAAAAAATAAAATGCTAAACGGAAAAATTATCAAAGAAGCCTACACATTCGACGATGTTTTGTTGGTACCGGCATATTCGGAAGTCTTACCGCATCAAGTCGATTTAAAAACCAAATTGACCAAAAACATCAGGTTAAACATTCCTTTGATTTCGGCGGCTATGGACACAGTTACCGAAAGTGCTATGGGTATGGCTATGGCATTGGAAGGCGGCTTAGGGATTATCCACAAAAATTTAGATATAGAAAACCAAGCCGAAGAAGTCAAAAAAGTTAAAAATCATCAAGTAGATTTGGAACAATATCCCAATACTGTTTTTGGCAAAGACGGTAAGTTACTTACCGGTGCCGCCATTGGTGTAAGTGCCGATTTGGTTGACCGTGTAACCGCTTTGCATAAAGCCGGTGTTGATATTGTAACGCTGGATTCGGCACACGGACATTCCAAAGGCATTATCGATGCTTTGAAAAAAGTTAAAAAATTGTTTCCCGATTTAGATGTGATTGCCGGCAATATCGTAACGGCACAAGCGGCACAAGATTTAGTTGATGCCGGTGCCGATGCCGTCAAAATCGGTGTTGGTCCCGGTGCTATTTGTACGACACGTGTGGTTGCCGGAGTAGGTGTACCGCAATTGACAGCGGTTAATGATGTATTCGAACAACTCAAAGAGCAAAATATCGGGATTATTGCCGACGGTGGCGTAAAATTTTCGGGTGATATTACCAAAGCCATTGCAGTAGGAGCGCATACGGTTATGTTAGGAAGATTGCTTGCCGGAACAGATGAAGCACCCGGAGATATTGTCGTCAAAAACGGCAAAAAATTCAAATCTTATGTAGGAATGGGGTCTATGGCAGCTATGCAACGCGGTAGTAAAGACCGCTATTTTCAGCAAGATAAATCAGATAAAAAATTAGTACCCGAAGGTATTGAAGCTATTGTAGATTACAAAGGCAGTGTTCATCAAATTATTTTTCAATTACTGGGTGGATTGCAAGCCGGAATGGGATATTGCGGTGCCAAAAATATAGAGAGTTTGCGATATGAAGCCCGATTGGTAAAAATATCGAGCGCCGGATTGACCGAAAGCCATCCGCATGATGTGATGATTGCCAAAAATGCGCCTAATTACGATAAGTAGAAGCGTTTTGATAAAACGTTTCTACTGTCATTTCGAACGCAGTGAGTAACCTTAATTCTCAATTCACCATTTTCAATTCTCAATTATTTCAATATCCGTCGTGTCGTAACATAAGAGCGTTTCCAATATTTCAAATCCATGCGTGATTTTATAACACCTTTGGACGATGAAGCATGCATAAACACACCATCACCCATATAAATACCAACATGATAATACCTGCGTGTCGGGTGAAAAAAGACCAAATCACCAATTTTTAAATTACTTTTTGAAACTTTATTTCCGGTTTTCATCATAGTTTTGGTCGTACGAGGCAAACTGATGTTAAACGCTTCTTTGTAAACCTGTTGTACATATCCGGAACAATCAAAACCACGTGAAGTGGTACCGCCGTATCTATATTTTACACCTTTATATTTTTTATAAACCCTTTCAAACTTTTGTTTGACAGAATCACGGTGATTAACGACTGCTTTTTTTGATTTACATTGCGATAAAAACAAGGTTAAGCTTAATAATATTATCAGTTGAGGAATTGAGGAATTGTTTTTTATTTCAGATTTTCGATTTTTGATTTTCGATTTCAGATTTTT
>JALVKK010000198.1 GCA_027033875.1 Flavobacteriales bacterium | reverse complement strand
ACCCATGTAAATTTGTCATTTTGGTCAGAATTGGTCGGTAACCAATGGCTATTGTCTTTGCCTTGTCCTTGTGTCCAGACTTGTTTTCTGCCACCGGACCGCCAACCGGTGAAATACATAGCTTGTTTAGGGTACGCTTGATATTCGATATGTATTTTATAAGTTTTATTTTTTATAAATTTCTTGTTGATCATCAATAGTTTATCAGTTGTTGTGTAATCTGTATTAAAACAGCCTGTTTTGATTTTTTCAATATTGATACCGGGCGCATCAAATACAATACTATCGGTGTTTTTTAGTAAGCGTAAATGATAAATCAAATTGCCTGAAACTTTTTGTTGGTAAGGATTGATAACTATTTGTGCGTCCAAATGAAGAAGGTCGTATTGTTTGGGAGCTTGGGCATTTGATAGAAAAAACTGAAACAGTATGATTATCAGCGAATATGTTTTCATGATTATTATTTCTGTCGGATAAAGTTTATAATTTTATCGATAACCATTTTGTTTTTCATCAGACGAGTATGTCCTAATCCTTTGGTTATCAACAAGTCGCCGTTTGATAGTTGTTTGAAATTGTTTAAAGCATCGCTTACAGGTACTTCTTTATCGTTTTCGTCGTGAATGATCAATACAGGTTTTTTAATTTTTTTGGTTTGCCGGCTACCATGAAAATCAAAAATGGATTTTTTGGTAATCTTTTCAAAAATACTTATAAGTTTTTCGGCGACTACCGGTTTGAGTTCCAGCATTTTAACAAAATTATGAAAAATATTGAAAATAGAATCCGGAGCGCCTATGATAACTAATTTATTAAATACGGAATGATTTCCTTGAACATTAAGTAAGGCTATTCCTCCCATAGAATGTCCGACAGCTACATCGAAAGGTCCGTGTTTTTCGTTTACTTTTTCAATAGCTTTGATAAATTCGGGCATCATGGTTTTGTTGCCGGTAGCTTTGCCGTGAGCCGGTGCATCAAAACCGGTAACGGAATATCCGAGTCCTAATAAGGCATCAGTGATTTTAAACATTTGGGTGGCGCGTCCCGACCAACCGTGAACCAACAATGCTTTTTTGTTGCCCTTGCCCCAACTGTAAACCGCAATGGTTTTGTTGATTTCAGGTATATCTAAATATGAAATATTCGCTTGTTTCGCCCAAGGTATTTCGGCTTCGGGCATTTTGTGTTTGATTGGTTTTTGAAACAAAAATCTGACAAATTTGGTTGCCAGCGTTGGCGAGACGGCTTGTAATAATTTACCTGTGATAATAATAAAACGAGGAATTTTGACGCTAGATTGGTGTTTCGATCTTTTTTGGCTCATCTGTTATGAATTGAAAAGCTAATTTACAAAATATATATGACCGGCATAGTGTTCGGTAATATTTATTATGTTCGGTCTGTGATACAAGTAAATATCACCGTAACCATACAAATCTCCGGTAATTTTATGAACGGGATATAAGTGCATATCTGCATCGCTGCGTTGAAAGACATTGACGTTTTGAGCAATGAAATTGTTACCTTTGAATATGGGATTGCCACCGTAAAACCCGATACTCAAATTGTTACAACTACCTTTAATGTCGAAAACGCTGTTACCGTTTGCTGTTATGTTTAAACGGTCAAGATTTATTGATAAATAAAAATCAGCGATATTGTTGGTCCCTGTTTGATTGTTTTCACAAATGATGCTTAGTTGGTCAAACTGCCACGTATTGCCGGAAGTTACAGTTAAATCCGTATTGGCTATCAAGCATTTGATTTTATCTACATAAAGTTCAATGTATGTAACAGCATCTTGATTTTCTATCAAACAATCTATATTATTGGTTAAGATTAATTTTTTACCAACTATTTCATAATCAATTTTTTGCCAAACATCTTTACTGACATCTATCCGCATTTTATTTATGGTGGTATCATATATTTTCAATTGTATAAGCGGATTGACTTCTATCGTGTCAAATTGTTGTAAATCAACGTGTTTGATAATTCTTTCTTTTGAAAATTCGCATGTGAACGGCGATTTGTTGCAAGCTGACAACAAAGTGAAAAGTAATAATATGTATAGTATTTGTTTCATTTATATCAGTATTGTTATTTTATAGCTTTCCATTACGTATTATTCAGTTTTTCAATTCCTCAATTCCTCAATTTATCCGATACATCACACCTAATTCCAGAGCTTCGGCGCGACTGAAATGGTGAAATTTTAATCCGTATATCAACTGCCAATGTTTATTGAGATAAAATTTGGTTGCCAAGTGAGAATAGTATCTGGTTTCAAATGCATAAGGATAATAAATATAATAGCCCATGCCGAAATCAATGCCAAATTTTTGATAATAAAATTCGTGTCCGGCAAAGATGCCGATACGTTTAAAATCCGGTATTTTTGTCATTTGAAATTCGGTCATTGCATAGTACTCGTATCTGATTTGTTCTTTTAAAAAATACGATAGAAACAATTCGATGCCAAAACTGATTTTGTGTCTGAAACTCAACTGTTTAGCAATTTGAAAACCCGGTACGAGAAACGGATATTTACCGCTGTCATAATAATCGGATTCGTTGACCCCGAAACGTAAAAATCCGGCATATTGCCATTTCTTATCATATTTATTATTCGTTATATGATGTAATGTTTTGTTTGTACGTTTGTCGTACACCAATCCAATTGATACACTTGGAATATTAGCACCGTAATTGGGAGACTCATAATTGCCGTTTGAATAATGAAATACACTAAATCCTAGTTGTAAACGCCAATTATAAAATAATTTAGGACTCATTAAATATAAGCCTACATCAAACGGAAATAACCAATTTGAACCGAAAAATTGATTTTTTGAATTTTTCAATTTATCGTATGGATTAGTGTTGTATGCCAAACCTTGAGAAAGGCGTAATGACAGTTGAAAAGCATTTGAAGGTTTGATTAAATAAAATCCCATAAAACCATATATTCCGTAATTTTTTCCCAAAACTTCATCTCTGAAATCATGGTATAAAAAACTGATGCCAAAATCTGAAAAGCCGTAGCGATTGAGCCGGTTTTGGTTGTAGTAATTGGCTCTGTGCCAGTTGATTTGAAAAGAATAAGGCATCTTTTCGGCAAAGATATAATTCGACTTTATTCTTGATAAATTATATCCCAAATTGATATCTGCCGATAGCATTTGATTATAAAAATTAGGAAACTTTTGTCCGGAAATAGAAAGACTTACGAATAAAAGCGGTAATATATGATACTTGATGTTTTGAAACACGTGTATAATTTTGTTGCAAATTTAGTGAATTTTATGTCTGATGATTTGATAAATTGATGAATTGAGGATATGATGAAGTGGAAAGTAGGTCGCTGAGTGATTTTGTGACGTAGGAGCAAAATTGTACCGAAGCGCCGGATTTGATAATTTGATAAATTGATGAAATGAGGATTTTTGCAGGATTTTTTCGCAGAGTAAGAACTCCGTGCAA
>JALVKK010000197.1 GCA_027033875.1 Flavobacteriales bacterium | reverse complement strand
TCAACTTTTAACTTTCAACTTTCAACTAAATTTTACTACTTTTGTAAGCAATTAGATATTTTCGGATATGAAAAACAAAAAGAATAAGATAAAAGTAGGCATTAGCGTTGGCGATTTAAACGGTATAGGAGCGGAAGTAATTTTAAAAACATTTCAGAACAATAAGATGTTTGATTTTTGTACACCTATTGTTTTTGCTTCGACTAAAGCGCTATCATATCAAAAAAAACTATTGAATTTAAGAATAGATTTACACGGTATTACTCAAGTACATCAGGCATTTCCCAATAAACTTAATGTCCTGAATTTATGGCGCGAGCCGGTTCCTATGGAACTTGGTAAACCAACGGAAGAAATAGGACGATATGCAGTTGATTCGTTTGTAAAAGCCGTTGAGGCACTCAAAACCGGAGAAATAGATGTGTTAGTAACAGCACCATTCAACAAAAAAACTATTCAAAGTGATGTGTTTGAGTTTCCCGGGCATACTGATTATTTGGCGCAGGAACTGGAAGGCAAAGCTTTGATGTTTATGATTACCGATGACCTGAAAATAGGTTTGGTTACTGATCACTTGCCATTAAAATATGTAGCGCAACAAGTTACCGGAGAAAAAATTATAGATAAAGTAAAAACGATGCACCAAAGTTTAAAACAAGATTTTGGTATAGATAAGCCAATGATTGCCGTTTTAGGCTTAAATCCGCATTGCGGTGATGGCGGTATCATCGGTAAAGAAGATGACGAGATTATCCGTCCGGCTATCAAAAAACTTCAAAATGAGGATTATTTAATTTACGGACCTTATGCTGCCGATAGTTTTTTCGGTAGTGATAATTATACCAAATTCGATGCAGTTTTGGCTATGTATCACGACCAAGGTTTGATCCCTTTTAAAACTTTGAGTTTTGGCAGAGGTGTCAATTATACCGCAGGATTGTCGAAAGTTCGGACATCTCCCGACCATGGTACGGCTTATGAAATTGCCGGAAAAAATGTGGCTGATCCCGGTTCGTTCAGAGAAGCGGTTTTTAATGCAATTAATATCTTTCGTAAACGAAAAGAATATCAAGAATTGATAGAAAATTCATTAGAATCTACTATTGATATTAAGTGAGAGAGGCTATCACGTCTCAAAATAGGTTGATTCGAAAAATTAACAAAATCGGAATGAGGTGTTTTATACAAAATTTTGATGCAAGCATAATTGTATAATATCCAATAAAAGATGAAACGAACATGAATTTTTTTAATCATAAAATACACACAAGGATATGATTAAAATAAATTCATGAGAGTTCCTGAATGTATTATAAATTTTTATTATTTTTTTGTAAAATAAAAATTTTAAGCAGATGAAAAAGATACTATTTATTACAGCTCTTTTAGCAACGTTATTTTTGCAAGCTCAAAATGCTGCTTCTTTTTTCAAAGAAGGAAATGCTGCTTATAAAAAAGGAGATTATCAAAAGGCAATTACCGCTTATGAAAAAGCCTTGCAAACAGACAGTATCGCTCCCGAATTATTCTTTAATTTGGGAAATGCTTACTACAAACTCAACCGGATTGCCCCTTCCATTTATTATTATGAAAAAGCCTTAAAATTTAAACCTGACGACGAAGATATCCGGTATAATTTGCAATTGGCAAATAAAATGAAATTGGACCAAATAGATAAAGTGCCGGAAAATATTTTATTGCGATATAAAAATAATGTCAACAAACTTTTCAACTACAATACTTGGGCGTGGATAGCCGTTATCGCTGCTATTTTGGGGTTCATAGCTTTTGTTATTTTTCTTTACACAAAAAACACAAACACCAAACGTTTGACCTTCGTCAGTATGTGGTTGAGTATGTTTTTATTGATTTTTGCTTGGTACAATGCAGACTACGGAAAAAGCTTAGAACAAATTAAATATGCCGTTATTTTTTCTCCCGAAATTGATTTGATGACCGAACCTAATCTTACTTCCGATGTCGTCGTTCGCTTACACGAAGGAACTAAAATCAAAATAATCAAATCAGATGCCGATTGGTATTTGGTTCAACTTCCAAACGGTAAAAAAGCTTGGGTGCCGAAAACAGACATAAAAATTTTGTAGTCAAAAAGTGAAAACAATATAAAAAAATTTGTAAATTTGTAGCAAATAACCAATAAAACACTTAATTATGTTGTATTTAGCTTCTGACAATTCAAGTATGTGGAATGTAGGTAATATCTTTGGCGCCTTATTCTTTTTGGTGATTATCATCTTGGGATTGGTAGTCTATAGAATGGTTGCCGGCGGCAGTGGTAATGCATCGGTTACAGATGATGATAATGAATAACCGGACAAAACCCGATGTTCCAAATCAGAAGATTATTATTTGCATTACTGCTTATATTTTATAGTTTTTATACTGTATCGGCTCAACAAATCGCTTTGTTAAAATACAAAGGTGGTGGGGATTGGTATGCTAATATTACAACTTCATTACCAAACCTAATCAGGTATGCCAATCAAAATATTCATACCGTGATTGACGAGAAACCGGCAGTGGTAACTCCCGATTCACCTGAGCTTTTTAATTATCCGTATGTTCACATGACCGGACACGGTAATGTGTTTTTTGACGATAACGATATTCAAAATCTGAGAAAGTATCTTTTAAACGGTGGGTTTTTGCATATCGATGATAATTACGGTATGGATCCGTATATCAGACCGCAGATAATAAAACTCTTTCCCAATCAAAAATTAATTGAGCTGCCTAAAAATCACCCGATTTTTAACCAATTTTTTCATTTTCCGAACGGCTTGCCCAAAATACACGAGCACAACGGCAAGCCTCCTCAGGCTTTTGCCATAATCATCAACAACCGGATAGTTTTGTTATATACTTACGAAACTGATTTGGGCGACGGTTGGGAAAGCGAAGCAATCCATCACGACCCTTGGGAAGTCCGTGAAAATGCGCTAAAAATGGGGGCAAATATTTTGCAATACGCTTTTATGAACTGAATTATGACCAAAATCATAAAAAACATCGGACAATTACTACAAGTTAGAGACGATACGAGTGTATTGTACGGTGAAGAAATGTCACATTTACCTTTGATAGAAAATGCCTATTTGGTAATAGACAAAGGTATTATCAGTGATTTTGGTTCGATGTCCGAAATACCGCAAATAGAAGCGAAAATCATTGATGCCTGCGGGCGTATCGTCTTACCGGCGTGGACAGATAGTCATACACATTTGGTTTTTGCGGCTTCTCGCGCCGGCGAATTTGTCGATAAAATCAACGGATTGACTTATGAACAGATAGCTCTGCGAGGTGGCGGTATCTTAAATTCCGCTAAAAAAATGGCAGAGATTCCGGAAGATGAACTTTATGAAAAAAGCGCTTCTTTGCTCAAAGAAGTCATGCAATACGGTACCGGTGCCATTGAAATCAAATCAGGCTACGGATTAAATTTAGATAGCGAACTCAAAATGCTACGCGTTATCAAGCGT
>JALVKK010000196.1 GCA_027033875.1 Flavobacteriales bacterium | reverse complement strand
TTTTTAAAACCTTTAAACCTGTAATCTTCAATACTTTTTCCCTTATAGCGATGATACAAAAATAAAGGTAAAAGGATAAAGACCATAAACAATACACCTGATCCCATTATTTTTGCGTAAAATTTGTCATGAGTTACATACTGCAAATACAAGCCGTATCCAAACCAAAGTAAATTGATGAATAATAATATTTGTAAAAGACGTTTCATTCAGGAATAGAAAGTTATAGTTAAATAATTAAAAGCAAAATAAGTTAGTTAATAAAGCATTTTTCTAAAATAAAATACGAACAAAAATACGGTATAAAAGTTAAAAAACATCTTTTATTAGACAAAATAATCTTATTTTTGAGACAAAATCATTTAAAATGCTACAAGAACTCAATAAAATATCAGATTTAAAATCATTGGTACTGAAAAAGAAACCCAAAAAATTAGTTTTAGCAGCAGCCGGTGACGAACATTCTATCGATGCCGTTATTGCCGCATACAAAATGGGGGTTATACAACCGATTTTAGTCGGAAGAAAAGAAGAAATTTACAAATTAACCTCGAATTGTAAGGATTTAGATAATTTTGAAATTATTGATTTGACCGATGATAAAGCCATTGTAAAAAAAGCTGTTTCGTTGGTTGTAAACAACCAAGCGGATATATTAATGAAAGGAAATGTGACAACCGCTACTCTACTCAAAGGAGTATTGAATAAAGAGTACGGCATGAAACACAAGTCATTTTTATCACATTTTGCATTGTTTGAAATACCGCATTATCACAAATTATTAGGTATCACCGATGTTGCATTAAACATATTGCCACCATTGGAACACAAAGTTCACATTGTTGAAAATTCCGTTAATTTTATCAGAAAAATTGGTATTGAAAAACCTAAAATCGCAGCTTTGTCGGCTATTGAAATGGTCAATGAAAAAATGCCCTCGACACTCGATGCGGCATTACTGTCTATAATGCAACGTCGCGGTCAAATCAAACATTGCTTGATAGACGGCCCTTTGGCATTTGATAATGCCATTAGTTTGGAAAGTAAAAAACAAAAAAAATTAGGTGGCGATGTAGCCGGAAATGCAGATATCTTGCTGGTTCCTAATGTCGAATCCGGAAATATTTTGTACAAATCTCTGGTAGCTTTTGCCGATGCCAAAGTTGCGGGAATCGTTTTGGGTGCGGATTTTCCCATTGTATTAACATCGAGAGCCGATTCGGAAGAAACCAAACTTAATAGTATTTTACTGGCAGCCGCTTCGGTTAACAAGAATTTATCTTAAAAACATTTACAAATGAACAATCAAAAGAATAAAGAACCAAATATTCTTGTAATCAATACCGGCTCAACCTCTACCAAAATAGCCGGTTACGCTGGTTCTAAAATGTTTTTTGATGAAAAAATTTCCCATACAACTGTCGAATTAAAAAAACTAACAAATTTTGAAGCACAAGTAAATTACCGGCTTAATTTAATCAAATCACTTATTGAAAAAAACAATTTTTCAATATCCCGTTTTGACTTAATTATGGCACGAGGCGGATTGATTAAACCTGTAAAATCAGGAGTTTACAAAGTTAACAATCAAATGTTACGGGATTTACAATATGCCGGTAAACAACACGCCAGCAATCTGGCTGCGATAATAGGTTATCACTTAGCAAAAGCAGAAATTCCCGTATATATCGCCGACCCGGTAGTCGTTGATGAAATGCAAGATATTGCACGCTATTCGGGACATAAATTATTTGAGAGAAAATCGATATTTCATGCCTTGAATCACAAAGCTGTCGGTCGAAAATTTGCAGCGGACAACAAGCAAAAATATGAAAACCTGAATTTGATTATAGCACATTTGGGCGGTGGTATTTCAATAGGCGCACACCGTAAAGGGCAAGTTATTGACGTCAATCAAGCTCTGGACGGTGAAGGTCCTTTTTCACCCGAACGAAGCGGTACCCTTCCTGCCGGCGATTTGGTAAAAATGGCTTTTTCGGGACAATATTCAATGGAAGAAATGCTTAAAATGATAACGGGCAACGGTGGATTGGTATCGTATTTGAAAACCAATAATTTGAAAGCCGTTGAGAAAACAGCGGATAAAGACAGTCTGGTGATTCTTAAAGCATTAGCTTATCAAGTGGCTAAAAGTATAGGCGAAATGGCAACGGTTTTGAAAGGCGAAGTTGATGCCGTCATTTTAACCGGTGGTATTGCTTATTCTACATTTATTACGGATTTCATCACAAAATATGTCCAATTTATTGCACCGGTTTATATTTACGCCGGTGAAGACGAAATGCAGGCTTTGGCTCAAAACGGCTTATTGCTTTATAAAAATGAAATCATTGCTCAAAATTATAAATAAATTACATTTGTAAATTACAAATGTAATTTACGACGTTTTCTCTCTGCTGCCAATAATTCCAATTCTCTATTTGTTTGTCCTGCAACAGATGTATTTTCTTCTGCTCTTCTGATGAGATACGGCATAACGTCTTTAACCGGTCCGAAAGGTATATATTTACTGGTATTGTAACCTAGTTGCGCTAAATTGAAACTGATATGATCGCTCATTCCGAGTAATTGTCCGAACCAAACTCTGTTATCATTTTTATGTAAGCCGTATTGTTCTATCAGTTCGGTTAAATATAAGGCACTATCTTCATTATGAGTACCGGCATATACTGCCATATCATCAATATGGGCAAGCATGTATGCCATAGTATCATCGAAATTTTTATCCGTTGCTTGTTTGTTTTTACAAATCGGATCTTCATAGCCTAATTTGGCAGCCCGTTCTCTTTCTTTTTCCATATATGCACCGCGAACTAATTTCATACCTATTTTAAAACCTTCTTGTTTAGCGCGTTGGTGTAATGCTTTTAAATAATCCAAACGATCTTTGCGATACAATTGTAAAGTGTTAAAAACAACGGCTTTTTCGGTATTGTAACGACGCATCATCTCTTCAACCAAATCGTCTGCGGCTTTTTGCATCCAAGTCTCTTCCGCATCTATCATTAAAGGGACGTCGTTATCGTAAGCGGCACGCGATAAAGTATCATATCGCTGTACAACTCTATCCCATTCGGCTTGCTCATCGGCTGTCAATGTTTCACCGGACGATACTTTTTCATAGATGGCAAAGCGTCCCATACCGGTGGGTTTGAAAACCGCAAAAGGAATTTCCGGACGATTTTTGGCAAATGCAATCAATTCCAAATTTTTTTGCATGGTCGCATCAAATGTTTCGTCATTGTCTGCCCCTTCAACCGAATAATCTAAGATGGAAAATACACCTTTGCTATATAGTTTATCAACTAACGGCAAAGAATCTTTTTCGGTTACACCGCCACAAAAGTGATCAAAAACGGTTGTTTTTATCAATCCTTCAACCGGAAAATGGTGTTTTAAAGCAAATTTCGTAATGCCGGTACCGAGTTTTACCAGCGATTCGTTCTTGATCAACTTAAACAACCAATAGGCTTTTTCCAATTCCGCATCGGTTTTTACGGCAAATGCCACTTCGGTATTATTAAATATATCTTTTTTCATTATTTTCGTTTTGGTCAAAAATAATAAGTTTTATTCAAAATAATATGATAAATATTAGTATTTTTAGCCTCAAATTTCAGAACAAATGCCATATTATTTTGAACATGCAGGGATTGAAGCCTTAAATGAATATGTTATTCATCATAAGCCGTCCAAAATTATTGTAATAACAGATGATAGCACTCGTCGTCTTTGTTTAAATCTTTTTCAAAAAACCTTCGATTTTGAGTTTACAAATGTAAACTTTAAAAACGGAGATGTTAATAAAAATGTAAGTACTCTAAAAAAAGTTTGGAATGAATTAATGTCGGTTAATGCAGACCGAAAATCCTTAATTATCAATCTCGGCGGTGGCGTGGTAACGGATTTGGGTGGATTTGCAGCTGCTACATTCAAACGTGGTGTCAAGTTTATTCATGTACCTACTACTCTTCTCGGTATGGTAGATGCGTCTATAGGTGGAAAAAACGGTATCAATTTTATGCACGTCAAAAACCAAATCGGCACGATTGTTCAACCGGAATTTGTTTGGATATATACCCCGTTTTTAAATACCCTTCCTCAAAACGAGTTTGATTCCGGTTTTGCCGAAATGCTCAAACACGGTTTGATAGCTGACAAACAATATTGGAATGATCTATTTGAATATCATAATAATCCGGATAAAACCAAATTGACCGGTTTGATTAAAACTTCCGTGAGAATAAAAGATAATATCATCACAAACGACCCGCTTGAAAATGGAATACGAAAATTATTAAACTATGGACATACAGTAGGACACGCTTTGGAAAGTTATTTGAATTATCAAAAAAATATAGCGCTTTCTCACGGAAAAGCCGTTGCAGCCGGAATGATTATTGAAGCCTATCTCTCAAATAAAATCAATGGATTGCCTGACGACGATTTGCATGAAATCAAGAAAACAATCAATTCAATATACCCTGTTATAAAACTAAGCGTCAATGATATAGATAAAATTATCGACCTCATGCGTTTCGATAAAAAGAATGAAAAAGGTATCGTAAAATATGTTCTGTTAAACAAAATAGGTGCAGCCGATTATAATATGGAACTGCCTTCAAATAAAATCCTTTACGAAGCCTTTGAATACTATCAATCCTGATATGATTTCCTTATTGAAAAACTTTTTTTTCAATAAAAAAATCCGGCTTACTAATAAACCGGATTTCACAAAAAAACTGATTGATTAAATTACACCATTTCTTTAAAAATCGTATGCATTAAACGTTTTTTATCATTGATGCTTTCTTCCAACGAAATCATTGTTTCGGTTCTGATAATACCTTCAATATCATCAATTTTAAAAATGATTTCTTTGGCATGTTGCGTATTTTTAGCTCTGATTTTACAGAAAATATTAAATTTTCCTGTTGTGATATGCGCTACCGAAACATAAGGAATATCTTCTAATCTGTTCAAAACAAATCTGGTTTGAGATGTTTTAGAAAGGTATATACCGATATAGGCAATAAAAGAATAACCTAACTTATCGTAATCCAAAATTAAAGTAGATCCTTTTATTATACCGGCTTCTTCCATTTTTCTTACTCTGACATGAACTGTTCCGGCAGAAATTAATAATTTTTTAGCAATTTCCGTAAAGGGTGTTCTGGCATTGTCGATAAGCATATCTAAGATCTGCAAATCTACATCATCTAAATGTATTTTTCCCATTGTAGTTTTTTTTATTGTTGATTGTTCGTTGTTTTTAGAGTGCAAATATATAAAATATTCTTAAATAATTATAATTTTTTTGTTTTTTTTCAATTTTTTCCCCTTTTTATCACATATTAATATGAATATTCGCACCGGCATTTGCATTTGAAACATCATTTCAGAAATCACACTGCCTTTACTACAGATATAACTTGTTTAAAACTTTCAACCTGCCTTATCGTACTAAAATAAGTTTCTGTTATAATTTTATCTTATAGCTATCTGTTAAACGGCTAAAAATCACCGCTTTAACAGGTTTTAATAAAGTCTTTTATCGAATTTTATTTTGCTTTTTTATTTGTAATTGTATAAAAAACAAGAAAATACATTTGTAAATCTCAGATTTGTTGTATATTTGTATTAAAATTTTGTTTACAATTGTAATGTTATGATTAAAGTATCTGAACGAATCAACTATCTTCTGAACTATTATCATTTAACAGCCGGGGAATTTGCAGATAAATTGGGAATACAAAAAAGTAGTGTCTCTCACCTACTCTCAGGACGTAATAAACCGTCTTTTCAATTTTTATCCAAACTTGTGGCGGCTTTTCCCGAAATTAATCTCAACTGGTTTGTTTCCGGAGACGGCGATATTTTAAAAAAATCGGGACAGAATCCCGAATATGACAATCTCACGAAACTTGAAAATGAGACAAAAAATAGTATTGAGCCGAAAACCACAATAATTTCACCTAAAGAAAAATCGGTAAGTGAAACAAGTTCGGATTTGAATCAAGTGAAAAATATAATTATGATTTTTAAAGATGATAGTTTTAAAATTCTAAAAAAATCTTAATCCAATATAGTCGCTATAATTTTACGTTGTCCGGCATTGTTTCTAAACTCGCATAAAAATATACCTTGCCATTGTCCCAAATTCAATTTTCCGTCGGTAACGGGAATCGTAATATCGGTTCCAATCATAGCCGACTTGATATGAGCCGGCATATCGTCACTTCCTTCGATAGTATGTTGATAATAAGGCATATCTTCTTTGACAATATCGTTAAATGCCGATTCCAAATCTTGTCTGACGGTCGGATCAAAATTTTCATTGATCATAATACTCGCCGATGTATGCTGGATAAATAAATGCAGTAAGCCTGTCTGAGGTAAGCTCTCTCCTACTTCATTTTCAATTATATCGGTTATCAAATGGTAACCACGTGAAAATACCGGTAATACTATTTTTTTTTGCGTCATATTACAATTGTTTTAAACGGTTGAAACCGAATAATTTATGTTGTTTTATCCTATTTGCGATATCTTCAGGTACCTGATCTTCCCAACCTGAAACGCCTTTTTGTATTTTATTGATCAACTCACGATTGTATGTATCCAAAAGTTTTTCATCATAATCGTTTATGTCCGCAAATTTATCATCATGTTTAAAATATTCAAACAAATCATTCATTTTTTTGTCAAATTGAATATTGCGACTACAAATTGTTTTGTTTTGAAACAGAACTTGCCACAAGAAGTCAAGAAAAATCAGGGCAAAACCGGTTTTCTTAATTATTTTTCCTCATTATTTGATATTTCAGATTCCGTAGTCGCTTGGTTAACTTCTGTTATGCTTGTTTCTTCTATTTCTGCTTTTATGATACTTTCAGGCATATTTTTAGTCGCTTTAAAAATAACGCGCAAGAGTTTGTTCAACGATTCTTCTATATCTTTGGTTTCCAACAAAATAGAAATATACAAATTGGCATTTTTTAAGGAACTTTCATCTTTTTGTATCCGCAATACTTGACGGTTAATTAATTGTTCAAGTGTTATATCCAAATTGGTCGTTTTGTATAATTGACGCAATTGATAAAAATCTCTATTGATCAATGCTTTTTGCATATCATTCATCAAATTGACCATAATGTTTCTGATTTGTTCCAAATCTTGCTTTTGTTCCGTGTTCATTTCACTATGCGTATTATCGACATATTCTTTGGCTGTTTTGCTGATAAAATGCATAGATTGAATCAAATCTTGAATTTTGTCTAACAATTTGATGTAATTATTGCTGATAACTATATCTTTGTCATTGTTGTTTTTTATGATATAGTATAATTTGTCGCGTAATTTATTACCTTGTTTATATAGTTTTTTGACACTTTTATCATTTTTTTTCAACAAATCCAAATCATAGGTATTCAATCCGTCTATGGTATTGGCATACAGTTTGTTGATATAACCGATGACTTTATTGATATTTTTCAAACTTTCCGTTATCAACAATTCGGTTGATTTTTGTTCGTCCAATTCATCTCCTTCTCTTTCAAAATCAAATATTTCATCTTTTTCGGCTGCCACCTCTTCATTATGTTTACGTTGACTTCTGTACAACATATACACTTCTGCAACAAAGAATAGTATTGCCAAATAAAATCCGAATTTGTATATCAAAACGGCAATCGTAAAAGCAATTACAAAAGCGGATAATGCGGTCATAAACCATCCGCCGATGACATTGATAACACCGGCTATACGGTAAACGGCACTTTCTCGTCCCCATGCACGGTCAGACAGTGAAGCACCCATAGCAACCATAAAGGTTACATAAGTAGTTGATAAGGGTAAATGCATAGAGGTAGCAATGGAAATCAATATAGCTGCTACCAACAAATTGACCGAAGCCCGAATCATATCAAATTCAGGCATATCTTTTTTGACTTTGATTGCCGGTGTTCTAAAACGACTGTCAATCCACATACGAGTTGAGTTGGGTATAATCGTTGATAATCCGTTATTGACACCCATTGCCGCTTTGACAACGGCACGCGAAACCGGATTGGCTTGAAAACGCTCCTCCTTGCTGCCTTGAGCCGATAAATCAATTGCGGTTTTAGCTACTTTTTGAGCTTTGCTCGAAAACCAGAGGGTTAAAACCATAATGGTACCGGCACTGATTAGAAAAATTATGGGGGTCGGTACTTTTTTGCCCAAAACCGTCATCATAAATTCCGTTGCCGGTTGTCCGGAAGCGACCCATGCTTCATAGGAATTATAGCCTGCTATAGGTACCCCGATAAAGTTGACCAAATCGTTGCCGGCAAAGGCTAATGCCAATGAAAAGGTTCCTAATAAGATAATTATTTTTAAAACGTTGATATTGAACAGTTTAATCAAAACAAATGAAACCAAAGTCCAAAATATCAAACTAAATGTTATAATATATAATGTATAATCGTGAATATAAGATTTGATATCGGTATAAAAATCCGTTCCTTTCAATCCTTTTAAGATGATGAAATATGTAATAGCGGCTATTGCCAATCCGCTAAAAACGGATGTCGCAATATATCTTTTGTTGATGTCAAATTGAAACGTAAAAATCAATCGGGAAACATATTGTACCAAAGCGCCGATAGTAAAAGCGATGACAACCGATAATAAAATTCCCGAAATAATTTTTAATGCACTGGACGAATTGATATAAAGAGCCACTTCACTGATATCGGCACCTTTTTGCAAAGTTTTGATCAATCCGACACCGACAGCAGCACCGAGCAAATCAAAAACGATAGAAACCGTAGTAGAAGTCGGCATACCCAAAGTATTAAAAATATCGAGTAAGAGAATATCGGCTAACATAACCGCAATAAAAACCGCCATGATATCATAAAATGCAAACATACCGGGATTAAAAATACCTTTTCGTGCCACTTCCATCATCCCACTCGAAAAAACAGCTCCGATAAAGATACCCAAACTGGCGGTTATCATAATGGTTTTAAAATTAAAAACCTTTGAACCTATGGCCGAATTTAAAAAGTTTACGGCGTCATTGCTAACACCTACTATCAAATCAATGACAGCCAAAATCAATAACATACTGACTAAAATTAAAAAAATACTCATAGCGATTGTTCTTTTTTACGTATTCAAAAATATGAAAATATCAGCTCAATAAGAGGTATTTATGATATTTTACAATTTATTTACATTGTTCTAAGTAATCTCTAAGTTTTGCAGTAGGCAAGCCCATAATATTGTAAAAAGAACCTTTGATTTTTTTGATACCTATCAAGCCTATCCACTCTTGAACGCCGTAAGCACCGGCTTTATCAAAGGGTTTGTACTTATCGATATAATATTTGATATCTTTGTTTTTCAATTTTTTAAAATAGACTTCGGATACATCGGCAAAAGTCAAAATATCTTTTTGGGAACGCAAACATACACCTGTGATAACTTTGTGTTTTTTACCGGATAATTTTTTTAACATTTTTTCGGCAGCCGTTTTGTTTTTAGGTTTTTCGAGGATCACGCCACCGAATACAACTATGGTGTCGGCGGTAATTAACATTTCGTCTTTTTTGAGTTTTTTGTAAGCCAATGATTTCTTAATTGCCAAATATTCGGGAACTTCTGTTGCAGGTAATTGGTCCGGATACGATTCGCCGGTTTTGATAGTTACGGATTTAAAATCCATATCCATTTTTTTTAACAATTCTTTTCGTCGCGGCGACCGGCTTCCTAATAATATTTTGTACTTCATAGACTTTATTTTTCTTGTGCTAAGATATGAATAAAATAAATATTTATGAACTCTCAAAATGAAATTATTCTTATAAATTTACTTAATAAATACCATTCAGCAGATAATAATCTCCTGTTTTTTGCACTTTTTAAAAAAACATGTCTTAACTTATTGATTTTCAATGGGTGGTATTGAAAAATGGGTGTAATTTTATCGGCAATCTCTTC
>JALVKK010000195.1 GCA_027033875.1 Flavobacteriales bacterium | reverse complement strand
GATTTATGATTTAAGAAGTTGAGACATTTTATCAAAACGTCTAAAAATCATAAATCAAAAATCGACACTTCGATACATTATTTGCTTCTATGTCGCAAATAACACTCAGTGTCCGGTTGAAATCTAAATCTGAAATCTGAAATCTAAAATCTGAAATCTAAAATCACAAATCGGCGTTCCTTGTTCGATATTCTCAATATTCCTCATTCCTCAAATTGAAAGCAGTCATATTGTTTGAAATATTAAACTATAATCAAATTATATAATATTCTATGAAGCACAACAAAATCCTCAATTCCTCAAAATAAATCTGAAATCTGAAATAGAAAATCTGAAATCTGAAATCATCATGTCCATATCAACCATTATCATAATTATAACGGGTATTGCAACCTATATGGGTTTTAACGATCATAGTTTGTTCGAACGTTTTAAATTTTCGGTATCGGGTATCAAAGCGGGAGAATATCATCGTTTTTTGACTTCCGCTTTTCTGCATGCTGACTGGTCGCATTTTTTGATCAATATGTTTACCTTATATTTTTTTGGTGATTTTATTAACCATGTTTTTGGTACAACTAACTTTTTACTAATTTATTTCGGAGGAGTTTTTGCGGGAAATTATCTGTCCTATTATTTTCATCAAAACGATTTGTGGTATAGTGCCATTGGTGCGTCAGCAGGTGTGAATGCCGCGATTTTTGCTTTTGTAACTTTGTTGCCGTTTGAATTTATTTACTTATTTGCCATAATTCCTATTCCGGCAATAATCTTTGCTTTGGGCTATTTGTGGTACACCACCAAAGGCACGCAAGATATGACTTCACGTATCGGACATGAGGCACATTTCGGAGGCGCTATTGTAGGGGTAGTCGCCGGTATTTTATTGGATTATCAAGATGCTTTTGCAAAACATCCGCTTGTAACGAGTGTTTTGTTGGGTGCTTTGGCTTATGGCTTTTATTATATGCAGAAAAAAAATTTGTAATATATTTATTGGTATATAAGACTTGTTCAGACGCATATCCGGTTAAATAAAATATACAAAAGATAATATGCACCGGTTTTACAATACTTCATTCTACAGTAACAAAAAATATGTTTATTATCAAATCAACAACAATTTTTATCATATCCATTAAAATTGTATTTTTGCCAAAAAACAAAATATCTCATCTATGATTTTAATAGCAGATGCCGGTTCAACCAAAACCGCTTGGCTGATGGTCAATAACGAACGAATGATTATAGGAAAGTTTGAATCCGGAGGCTTAAATCCGACGGTTTTTGATAATGAAACAATGAGTAAAAACATTGCTCGCAATAATGAAATGTTGCAACATGCTCATTATATCAAAGAAATTTATATGTATGCGTCCGGTGTTGACGATTCTATGGCGCACCAAAAATTAGAAAAAGTTTTATCCGGCATTTTCGATAAAGCTCATATCAATATATACTCTGATATGCTGGCGGCTGCACGAGCGACGGCAGGCAATGAACCCGGGTTAGTATCTATTATAGGTACCGGTTCAAATTCGTGTTATTATGATGGTAAAGATATTGTTAAAAGTGTCGGATATATGGGTTATTTGTTGATGGATGATGCTTCGGGTAACTGGTTTGGCAAACAATTGTTACGCGACTATTTTTTTGACAAAATGCCCAAACAAATCAAACAATATTTTAAAGCGGAATACAAAATAAATTCTGAAAAAGTTATAAAAGGGCTTTATAATAAACCGCAACCCAATACGTATTTGGCTTCATTCGCACCTTTTATGAAACAACATTATAAAAGTAAATACATCAAAGATTTGTTATACCGCGGATTTGAACAATTTGTTACACAAGAATTGGCTGCTTACGAACAATATCGAGAATTACCTTTACATTTCAACGGTTCTATAGCTTATATCTTTCAAAAAGAATTATTGGAAGTTATCGAAAAACACGGTTTGATATCCGGTAAAATTGTTAGAAACCCTGTGCAAGATTTAATTGATTTTCACATATAACACAATCTATTTTAGTATTTTTGTCAATCAAAATTTTTATAAAAAATGGAACCGAATCTATCCAGTCGTATCAAAACCTTATCAACTTCTCAAACCATTGCTATGGCAGAACGCGCTGCCGACCTCAAAGCAGAAGGTGTAGATGTTATCAGTTTGAGTTTGGGAGAACCTGATTTTGACACCCCTGAATATATAGTAGAAGCAGCTAAAAAAGCCATGGCAAATCGTTTTTTTAAGTATCCGCCTATCGTCGGTTATAAAGATGTGCGTGAAGCTATTTGTCGGAAGTTGAAACGAGATAATCATCTTTCGTATAATCCCGAACAAATAGTTGTTTCCAACGGTTCCAAACAATCCATTTTTAACGCTGCCATGGTTTTGGTTAGTCCGGGAGATGAAGTTATATTGCCCTCGCCTTACTGGGTGAGTTATTATGAAATAGCCAAATTGGTCGGTGGTGTTCCCGTACCTATCAAAACAACCATAGAGAATGATTTTAAAATGACGCCGGAACAACTCGAACAAGCCATTACGCCTAAAACAAAATTGATGATTTTCAATACCCCGAGTAATCCGAGCGGGTCGGTTTATACCAAAACCGAATTGGCTGAGCTAGGCAAAGTATTGGAACGTTACCCTAATGTCTATATTATTTCCGATGAAATTTACGAATATATCAACTTTACCGGCGATTTTGCCGGTTTTGCCGAAATTGACAGTATTAAAGACCGGGTCGTAACGATAAACGGTGTTTCCAAAGCCTTTGCCATGACCGGTTGGCGGGTAGGTTATATGGCGGCACATCCGACTATTGCCAAAGCTTGTGCCAAAATACAAAGTCAAGTAACATCGGGTGCCAATTCCATTGCCCAAAAAGCTATAATCGCCGCACTCGATGGCGGAAAAGAAAAAATCAAATATATGATTGACGCTTTCGACGAACGCCGTCAATTGCTTTATAATTTACTAAAAGAAATTCCGGATTTTAAAGTAAATATACCTACAGGGGCTTTTTACTTTTTTCCTGATGTGTCCGAATTATTCGGTAAAACATTTAATGGTGTTACTATCAATAACGCTACGGATTTATCGATGTATTTACTCGAAGAAGCCAAAGTGGCAACCGTAACCGGCGATGCATTCGGTAATCCCGAATGTTTGCGTTTTTCGTATGCAACAAGCAAAGAAGACCTCAAAGAAGCTTTGAAACGAGTCAAAGAAGCCTTAATTAGTTGAAAATTATATTTCAACAGGCTTAATAATCTGAGTTATGAAATAAAAAACTAATAACGACAAAGCGATAAAATACAAATTTAGGACACCCGACATCCGACAGCAAATAACCAAATAACCAGTGAATATAAACGTCAAACCATACAAAAATCAAGAGAGTAGTCGTAAAGAGCAAGTAACCAAAATGTTTGACAATATTTCCGGCAATTATGATTTTATGAACCGTTTGATGACTTTCGGAATTGATGTCAAATGGCGCAAAAAAGTGGTTAAAATGGTTGGGAAAACCAAGCCTAAACAAATTTTGGATATCGCTACGGGTACAGGAGATTTTGCTATTATGTTAGCAGAAATAAAACCGAAAAAAATAGTTGGACTGGATATTTCACAAGGAATGCTCGAAATAGGAAAGGAAAAAGTAGCGAAGAAAGGTTTGGATAATTTGATTGAAATGGTATTGGGCGACTCTGAAAATTTGCCTTTTGAAAATAATAGTTTTGATGCAGTAACCGTAGGCTTCGGCGTTAGAAACTTTGAAGATTTGGATAAAGCTTTGCTTGAAATATACCGGGTGTTGCGTCCGGGTGGCATATTTGTTGTATTGGAAACTTCACAACCCGAAAAGTTTCCGTTCAAACAAGGTTATAAATTTTATGCAAAATATATGATTCCTTTTTTTGGTCGTTTATTTTCCAAAGACAAGAATGCTTATGAATATTTACCCGAATCTGCTGAAGCTTTTCCTTATGGCGAGGATTTTAACAATATTTTGAAGAAAAATCAGTTTATATCGGTACACAATTATCCGTTGATGTTTGGAGCTGCGAGTATTTACAAAGCATTTAAATAGGATTTCAATATACCAAAATTCACACACAAATAAAACAATGTTGATGAGAAATAAGATAAATCAAATATTATCAGTTTTTTTGTTTATAACAACATATGCGTCTATGTCGGCTCAATATACCGATGACATTCCGAAAAATCGTCCTTTTTTTGATAAAAAAGACATATCGTGGGGTTACTATTTCGGCATGAATTTTTATGATTTTAAGATTAGTTATGACCGTCCGTACGAACATATCATTCAAGAAACCAAACCCGGCTTTGAAGTCGGATTGGTAGGCAATTGGAATCTCAATCCGTGGGTGAGTGTCCGCTCTGAACCGGGTGTATATTTTACAAACAGAAAGTTGATATTCAGAAACTTACAAACAGCGAGAGATAGTATCAGAGAAATTACGTCCAATTATGTGCAGGTGCCGTTATCGGTAAAGTTTAATACAATTAGATACGGCAACATCCGTCCGTATATTACAGGTGGAATTGTTTTTGCTCATAATCTGAACTCGTGGGAAGATTCTACCAAAGACAATGCTTCGGGCAGATTCAGAATGCGTACCAATGTTTGGATGTATGAAGTCGGTTTCGGATTGGAAATGTACCTGTTTTATTTCAAATTTACACCGAGTATTCGCGGTGTATTCGCTTTGCAAGACGAACTCATCAGAGACAATGACCCCAACAGCCCATGGACCAATCATTTGGAATATGTCAAAACCCGCGGTGTCTATGTCAGTTTGACATTTGAATAACATTTTTAAGATGAAACGAAACAGATGAAAGAAATTCACGTAAAGGAACATTTAGACCATAAAGATTTTTTACAAGTCGCTTTTCCCGATGTTGAAAAGCCAATCTATAAAAAACGCTTGTTTATCATCAATATGGCTTTCGGCATTTTGTTTGTATTTGCGAGTATTTATCTTTTTACGCAAAGTATTAAAAACGGTATTGCATTTGAAACAATGCACTATTTTTATCTGTTTTTTGCTATATTATTTCCTTTTTTAGCCTTTTATCTCGTTTACAAAGAAAAGAAATATTATTACGGTTTGGTTGATAAAATCAATGCTTCACACACTGAATATATATTTACCGACAATGCTATAAAAGTTAAAAGCAATCAAGCGGAACTACGGTATCCCTGTAATGACATCAAGGAAGTGAACGATTTGCCTAAATGGTTAATTTTTATCTTTCAAAACGAAGAAAGAATTGCTGTTTACAAGCCGAATATTGCAGCGGAAGATTTGGAAACACTGATTGAAAAATTTAAATATCTTACTTGATATTATCAAATCAATTTTTTCGATACATATCTAAATCTGAAAAATAACAACATTGCAGCAGTTGTCAAGCCGGTTAACAAACCGAACCAAATACCGGTTGTTCCGAAAATTTTACTCAAATAATAACTTACCGAAAAACCTATAAACCAATAAGCAATTAAGGTGATAAAAAACGGATAGATAACATCCTGCAAACCGCGTAAAGCACCTTGAAAAACAACTTGAAATCCGTCTGAAATTTGAAAAATACCGACGATAATCAGCAGATTAACTGCCTGATTATAAATAGCTTTTGCTTCGATAATTTTTTGAGGTTCGACATAATCATCACTCAAATACAGGTAAGGCAATTGGTGTCTTAAAACTATCAATACAAACGTAAAAAACAATTCAAACAAAAAAGTTTGTAAAAAAATGGAAGTTGCAATTCGTTTCATTTCCATAAAATCTTGACGCCCTTTTTGATTTCCGATTCTTATGGTTGCGGCAACACCGAAACCTATAAATACCATAAAAGTCAACGATGCCATTTGCAGTGCAATTTGATTGGAGGCTTGACTTACAGCCCCCAAAGTACCGGCTAGCCAAACACTAGCCGAAAAAATACCCATTTCAAATACGCCTTGAAATCCGGACGGAATACCTAAATACAAAATTTTTTTGATAATAGATTTGGTGGTGAGGTACCATCCTAAATTTTTTAAATATTCTTTGGTTTGAGAAACGTATCGTAAGAAAAACCATAAGGATAAAATACTGACAAATCTTGCTATCAATGTACCGTAAGCAGCCCCGTAAATACCCATTGTCGGAAAGCCTAATTTGCCGAAAACCATAGCATAACTCAATACAATGTTGATGATATTGGCTATCAAACCGGCAATCATCGGATAAGTGGTCAGAGACATGCCGTCCGAAAATTGTTTGAGCGCTTGAAAAATCATTACAAACAGCAACGAAATACCGACAATACGGATATACGGAACTGCCAATGCAATAACTTCGGATGGCTGGTGTACCAAAGTTAAAATTTTTGGAATGCCAAAACTCAAAACAACCATAATAATCCCTAAAATCAAATGTAACAAGATACCGTTGTACAATACTTTCTTGATCCGGTAATGTTTATCCGCCCCAACGGATTCGGACACTAAAGGCGTAATAGCATACGAAAAACCGATACCGAAAGACATAATAAAAAAGATAGTGGAATTGGCCAATGAAACCGCAGCCAAATTGAGCGGATCCAGTTTTCCGACAAAAATATTATCCATTAATCCGACCAGCACGTGTCCTAAATAGCCCAACATAACAGGCGTAGCTATTTTCAGATTTTGCCGGAATTCTTTGGTATATTGTTGCAACATTATTTCTTGTTAAAAAGTCTGCAAAGGTACGAGACTGTTTGATATATACAAAATATATATTTAGAAATACAGGTAAATATTTGACACTCAACACATTACCAAAACATAACAAAAAAAGAGCTATGACAGCGATTGTAAAATCTGCTATTCATAGCTCAACATGCAAAGTTAAAAATTAAAATAAGAAAGTGATAATTTTCTTACTATTATATATTTTTAAAACTTTCCGCCTTTGTGTTCATCCTGCCATTTTTTCAGTTCGTCCCATTTATTATCAACCGCCAGTTTGGCTTGGAATGGCCAACTTTCGGGGTCGTGAACTTTATAATTAGGACCGGCCTCATCCAAAACAGATTGAATAAAACTAACTTTGGCATTAGAAAGATCTACCCACGTATAGATACCGGCTTCGTATAACAATTCTTCAATTTTCGGACCTATACCTTCTACGATCTTCAAATCGTCTTTTTTAGCCGGTTCCTTTTTCTGTGATGCAAAAGCCAATTGTAATTCATCTTTGTTTTTCAAACAAGCATTCAGTTCTGCCTGCAACTTGTTTAGTTCTGTTTTTTTGACATCTAATTGGTTTAGCAATAAATCGTTTTTATGAGCCAAATCATCGCAATTATCAGGTGATTCAGTTTTGGTTTTGCCACTGAGAAAATAGCGTAACAAATAGCCTAAAATAAAGGCGACTAATAGCATTAAAATAATTTCTAACATAGCATCTGACTTACCGTAAGATTCAGATGTGCTGAATAATCCACTGACTAGTATTTGCATAACTTTTATTTTTTAATGTAACTGATTTCAACTCTTCTATTTTGACGGCGACCTTCTTCGGTTTCATTATCTGCAATCGGTTGGGATTCGCCTTCTGATTTTACTACAATTCTATCGGAACTGATACCTTTTTTAAGCAACCAATTTTTGATACGCTTAGCTCGCTTCAATCCTAATATTTTGTTGGAGGCTTCACTACCGCTATCATCGGTATGACCGACTATTAAAATATTTAGTTCGGGGTGTTTTTTCAAGTTTTCGTTTACTTCGTCAAGATACGATAGAATAGCTTCGTTTTTGATAGCTTGTGTCGAATTGTACGGAAAATGGACTAAAGTTTTTTTATCTTGTTCTTTGACAAAGTCGTTGTCTATAAACCATTTAATCCAATTTTTATCATATTCAATATAACTGGGAATTTGCATACTATCGCTCATAAGTTTAGCTTTGGTAACTATCAACGATGTATCAATTGATTTTGATAAGAGATTTTTAAGTGCATCAGCTCTCGCAATTCCCAAATTATCAAAAGTACTCTTGTTTTGTTCACCGGCGTAGTAAGCTGCTTCGATATGCAATTTCTTGCCTTCCGCTTGAAGTTGCGCAATAGATTTCACTTCGGCTTGCCATTGTAAACTGTCGTTAATAACAGGTTCAAAATTGTCGCGATTAAAATATATCAATGAATGGGCGACTTTTTTGACGGGAATTGTTGTTTGCTCATTTTCGGTCTTATCAACAACATTTGATTGAGTTGTCTGCTGTTGACAAAAACCTTTAATTTTACAAACATACCAGTATGTACTACCGGATCCCCAAATCAAAAATAAGAAAAGAACTAGTATTGATTTTGAATTCATATTTAAAATTTTTGTAACCTAATTTCGTAATGATGCCGTAAAGTTATTGAATCTTAATTAATAAAACAAGATTTTTTTGCTTTTTTTTATGTAAACTGTTAAAATATGCTTTTTTTGATAATTAAAACGGACTTATGTAAATTACTTGAAATTACGTTTCCGCTTTTGTAAATACTGATATTTTATTATAAAAAATCAAAAATAAATGATCATTTTGAATGTTTGCAAATTAATAATCTAATAATTTTTATTTTTCAATTTTAATGTTGAAATATGACTTTTTTTGAAAGTATTTTTTCAACTAAGAATCAATCAAAATCTGAATAGTATGGTAACTCATAAAAACTCGTATATTTGCAAGACTTAAAAAAATCCGAAAATTATGTTTGATAATTTAAGTTCAAAATTAGATAAAGCCCTACACGTATTAAAGGGACACGGACGCATCACGGAAGTCAACGTTGCCGAAACCATGAAAGAAGTGCGCCGTGCATTACTCGATGCCGACGTTAACTACAAAATAGCCAAGCAATTTACCAACCGCGTCAAAGAAAAAGCATTAGGACAAAATGTACTAACGGCTTTAAAACCCGGACAATTGATGGTCAAAATCGTAAAAGACGAATTAACCGAACTTATGGGCGGACAAGCAGAAGGTTTAAACTTGACCGGTACGCCGACTGTTATTCTGATGTCGGGTTTGCAAGGGTCCGGTAAAACGACTTTTTCGGGCAAACTGGCCAATTGGCTCAAAACCAAGAAAACCAAACAACCTTTGTTGGTTGCTGCCGATGTATATCGTCCGGCGGCTATCGACCAGTTAAAAGTTGTTGGCGAACAAATAGGCGTGGATGTTTATACCGAGCCTGAAAATAAAAATCCGGTTGAAATCGCCAAAAACGCCATTGAATATGCCAAACAAAACGGCAAGAATGTCGTCATTATCGATACGGCGGGACGTTTGGCAGTCGATGAAGAAATGATGAACGAAATTGCAGCTATTCATCAAGCAGTCAAACCGCAAGAGACGCTGTTTGTAGTAGATGCGATGACGGGACAAGATGCCGTGAATACAGCCAAAGCCTTTAACGATCGCCTTGATTTTGAAGGGGTTATTTTAACCAAACTCGACGGTGACGCGCGAGGTGGTGCGGCGCTTTCTATTAAATCCGTTGTCAATAAACCGATTAAATTTATAGGAACGGGCGAAAAAATGACTGATATTGACGTCTTTCACCCCGACCGTATGGCAGATCGTATTCTCGGTATGGGTGACGTGATTTCGTTGGTAGAACGGGCGCAAGAACAATACGACGAAGAAGAAGCCCGAAGACTGCAAAAGAAAATTGCCAAAAATCAATTCGGGTTTGATGATTTTCTCAAGCAAATTCAGCAAATCAAAAAGATGGGAAACATCAAAGATTTGATGGGTATGATCCCCGGTATGAGTAAAGCCATGAAAGGTGTTGATATAGACGATGATGCTTTTAAAGGCATTGAAGCCATCATTTATTCCATGACACCTGCCGAACGCCGTACGCCTGCTATTATCAACGGTAGTCGTAAAAAACGGATTGCCAAAGGTTCCGGTAAAAGCATTACCGAAGTCAACCAATTGCTCAAACAATTTAATCAAATGGCAAAAATGATGA